>CAZNBU010000015.1:0-17272 GCA_964571035.1 uncultured Planctomycetaceae bacterium
ACTTCGTCCTGTCTGTCCTGCCCGTCCTGTTACTTTCGTGCGGTTGTCTTTCTTCGCGGCCTCCGGCAGTTCTCCGCTCCTTCGCGTTGAAGCCGTTAGTCGCGCATCCAGTGGCAGGTGTACCCGTTGGGATTCTTTTGCAGGTAGTCCTGGTGGTAGTCCTCGGCTGGCCAGAAGTCGCCGGCTTTGGTGATCTCGGTGACGATTGGTTTCTTCCATTTGCCTGAGGCGTCCACTTCCTTCTTCACCTTCTCGGCAACTTTGCGCTGCGCTTCGCTGGTGTAAAAGATCGCGCTGCGGTACGAGGTGCCGATGTCGTTGCCCTGGCGGTTCAGCGTTGTGGGATCGTGCATCTTGAAGAACCAGTCGCGGAGCAACGTTTCGTAGCTCAGCTTGCTCGGATCAAACACCACGCGCACAGCCTCGGCGTGGCCGGTGTCGCCCTTCTTCACATCCTTGTAGGTGGCGTTCGGCAGGTCGCCGCCGCTGTACCCCACGTCGGTACTGATCACGCCCGGGATGCCGCGGATCAACTCCTCCATGCCCCAGAAGCACCCGCCGGCAAGGATCGCTTCTTCGGTTTTCTGCTGCGGCGCCTTGTACACGCCCGCATCGACGAACAGCTTCACGTACTCGCCGTAGCCTTCCTTCTCAAGATCAGCGACCGGGATGAACTTCAGCGACGCGCCGTTGATGCAATAGCGCAGCCCTCCGCGATCTTTCGGCCCGTCATTGAACACGTGCCCGAGGTGGCTGTCCGCGCCCTTGGAGCGAACTTCCGTGCGGACCATGCCGTGCGACAGGTCCTCTGTCTCGACGATGTCGTCGTCCTCAATCGGCTTGCTGAACGAAGGCCACCCGCAGTCGGATTCAAACTTGTCCATGCTGGTGAACAGCGGCTCTCCGTTCACAATGTCGACGTAAAGGCCGGGCTCCATCTTGTCCCAGTACTCGCTGCTGCGGCGCGGCTCGGTGCCGTTTTCCTGCGTGACCTTCCACTGCATATCGGTCAGGCGTTCTTTCAGCTCGTCCTTGGGTGGCACTTCGTAGCTCCTTGGCTGCGTGTACGTCTTCATCGTGTCCTCTCCAGCCGTCCCTTCAGGCGCTTTGTGCGCGCACGCGACCAGCAGCAAAGCTACCGCGGCGAGCGCAATGAGCATGGTGGATTGCATGGCAACTCCTCGTAAGGCTTGAGCAACGGCATTGTAAACCACATGCGGCACCAGCGCATTCCCGCGACCTGCGTTTCTTTGGACTGCTTGACGCGAGGGTGGCGAAGAAGGGCAAGGCAGAAAGAGCTACAAGTCGGGCAGGACTTGCAGGACAACTCATCCTGTCTCCCCTGCACGTCCTGCTACTTTCGAGTTGTTGCAGTTGCTCGCCGCCTTCGCGTGTCGTAGTTGCGCACAGGATCTGCGCCCGAACCCCATAAAAGCGTGAACTTTCCGGGTTGGAATGACGTTCTATCTGCGTAGAATGGTCTGGTGCGAAAGGGACTTACGTCTATGAAGAATCGACTCGTTCTCGGAGGCCTGGCGCTGGTTGCAGCCGTCGCGTTCCAGGCACTTGTTCCCTACAACGCCTACGCGTGAGCGTCCTGACGGGCTGGAGGCGCCGGTACGGCGCCCACGTGAGGCCAGGCTCAACGCGGGCAGGCTGCCCGCATTGAGTGGAAAGTCCCGTCGAAGGACCTGTTCGTCAATGCCCAAGAACAGGCCCAACTGGTCGTCATTTACTTTGGCGAACGCGCTGACGATGACGAACTTCTGGTGAAGGTCGATCTGGCTGACCAGGTCACCGCGCAGAACGTCGTGTGCGTTCGCGCCAAGAAACCCGCTGAAACCAAGGCGCCTGCCGAGGCATTGCTGCCGACGCCACGCCTTGAATCAACCGACCTTTGGGCCGCCTACGAAGTGACCGAAGCGGACACCTTCGTCGTCACCGACATGTACGGCAACCCGTTCTACACCGGCAAAGAGACAGCGCTGGAAGACAAGGTCAAGGAGGTTTCGTCCCACTTCCGCGGTGTGCGCAAGCAGCTTCGCAAGAAGGTCGAAGCCGCGCAGACCGCCAAGGACAAGGGCGATCTCGCCACCGCCGTCAGCACCCTGAAGGAAGGTTTGAAGCTCGGCCTGACCGGGTACAACGAGGCGGATTCAGCGGCCGAGCTGTACAAGGACCTGCTGGAAGCCGGCCGCAAGCAGCTGAAGGAAGCGGGCAAGGACGCCAGCAAGCTGGAGGCGCTGGCCAAGACCTTCGCCGGCACCGACCTGGAAAGCGATATCAAAGCCGCCATCAAAGCGGTAAATTAGCGCGGTTGACATAAGGGCGAGGACGGGGACGATCCCCGTCCTCGCTTCATTTGGAGGGGGGATATGCGCAAGTCGATTCTGTTTGCCGCGCTGGCTGCCCTGTGTGTCGTGATTTCGTGCGGCAGCGGCGACAACGCCGGCAACGCGCCGGAGACACCGGCTGCGCCGCCGGTGTCGTGGGACGACCAGTCAAATCTCGATTGGCGGCATCGCTCGCAATACAAAACCCACATGCGCCACATGTGGGTGGATAGCAACCGCATCGTGACCGCGGGCCGCGGCGACGCCGTGCCGTCGTGGGCGGAGATCTGGTCGGCGGCCGAAGACATCCAGCGCCGGGCCACGCTGATGGGTGGGTTCTGGCGCGACATCGCGGAGCGCGCCGCGACCATCCTGGAGTGCGCGCAGGACCGCGACCGCATCGGTGCGTCGGAGGAGTTCCGCGCGCTGGGCGCTGCCTGCGACGGGTGCCACATGGCGACCTGGTCGCCCGCCTACATGCACGTTACCGATCACATCATGGACGGGTGGCTGCTGAACAAGCCGACCACCGGCGTCCCCGAGGAAGTGGACCAGAATCCGCCGCCGCTGATCCCGAACCGCACCGTGATGCAGAAGCTGTATTTCGACTACCAGGTTCTGGAGTTGCATATCGAGCAGTGGCGGGCAGACAAGATGGCCGAGAACGTCAACCCGATGCGCGAAGAGGCGGAGAAGCGGGCCGAGCGCTGGGAGGGTGTCGCCGCCAAGGCGAAGGAACTCGTCGAGCTGGCAAAAGACAAGAAGCGAGAAGGCATGCGCGAAGCCTACAGCGCCATGACCGCCTACTGCCTTGCATGCCATGGCGAGAACGTCGGCGAGCCAAGGAAGATCCTGATCCCGATGCCCTGGTCGGAGTAGCCGGTTTTTCTAGCCATTTTTGCGCGCCAGCAGCCACATCGAGGCGCCGAAGCCAACCCGGCCCAGGAGCCTCTCGGGCCACAGGCACACGTCGCCGACGCGTGCGGCGACCCGGGCTGCCCTGTGCGGCAAGCTTTGCGGCACACGCAGCGGCAAGCCGCCCTCGGGCCGCGCCGCCGGGTGTGCCGGCAATACCTGTTTGCGGCGGAACAGCGACGACATGCCGGGCAAGAGTGCGTACTCAATGAAGTTGTCCCAGAAGATGTCGTAGCCTGCCCAGTAGGCGACCAGAAAACCGGCTTGCGCTGCCGTCTGGCGATGCCAGCGCTTGGTGCGGAAGTTGCGATAGTAGTGCCCGGCGCGCTCCATGCGTTGCATCCAGCGCCTGTGGGTGAGGTGATACTGCCACCAGTCCAGCGTCAGCGCGAAGTCAAGCACGGGGCAGCGCAGCAGGAGGCGTCCCCCCGGCTTAAGCACCCGCGCGGCTTCAGCGTACAACAGTTGCGGTTGTTCAAGATGCTCAATCACGTCAAAGGCCACGACGGCATCAACGCAGGCATCGGCGAGCGGCAGCTCATGCGCCGAGGCGACGACGGCGTCGTAGTGTTGGCGGTTGCCGCGACGCTCAAGCTGCCTCGCGATGCTGGCGGGGGAAATGTCCGTGGCCACGCCGCGCGCACGGAAGTTGGTGGCCAGTGAATCCGACATCGGCCCGGCTGCGCACGCGATTTCGACAAACGAGTCGCCCGGATTGAGTGCCAGCCGGCGGAGCATGCGCGACATGCGCAATCCGGCGGGGCTTACAAAGCTGTGAAACGGGTCGGAGGTCTGAAGCGCCCCCAGTTGCTGCGCGTCATAGTTCTCGCGCTGGACTGCCTCATCCGGTGTGATGTCGCGCGTGAGGTGCGCAATGCCCGAAGGATCCGCGTACTCGCGCGGGCACTGAGTGCAGTAGACGCGCCGGTGGTCCGAAGCCAGTGGCGACGCGCCACAGTGCAGGCAGCGAAGCGGCAGGCCGGTGCGAAGTATGGGGAGGTCCACGGGCCGGAGTATCGCGTCGGGCGCACTAGACGTCCAGCAACCGATAGCGACGGCCGAAGTGAAGCTCAAGGCACTGCTGCACCAGTGCGTTATCGAGCTTGTCACCCCAGGTGGCGACATCCCTGCGGGCGCGGGCCAGCGCTTCGGCATCCGTGTCAAAGTCGCCGATGTGCAGCTTGGGTAAGCCGCTCTGGCGCGTGCCGGCAAAGTCGCCGAACCCGCGCGTCTTGAGGTCCACCTCCGCGATCTTGAAACCGTCCTGGATGCGGCAGATGGCGCGCAGACGGTCCTGTGCCTCCACCGTGCGCGGGTCGCCGAACAGATATAGAAAACTCTGCCGCCGCCCGCGCCCTACGCGCCCGCGCAACTGGTGCAGTTGACTCAGGCCAAAACGCTCGGCGTTCTCGATCACCATGATGTTGGCTTCCGGCACGTCCACGCCGACTTCGACGACGACGGTGGCTGCCACGATGTCGAGATCGCCGCGCCGGAAGCGCTCGACGGCTTGGTCCTTTTCTTCGGATTTCATCTGCCCGTGGACCAACCCGACGCGGAACTCGGGGTACAGGTCGTTTTTCAATTGCTCCGCGAACGCGACCGCCGACTTGAGTTCCAGCTTGTCGCTTTCGTTTACCAGCGGATACACGAAATACGCGCGCCCGCCGTCGCGCAGCTCTTTCTTGATCGCCTCCTGCGCCATGTGCTCGCGGTTGCGCGGCACCCATTCGGTGATGACCGGCGTGCGGCCCGGCGGCAACTCGTCGATGATTGACACGTCAAGCGCGCCATACAGCGTCATGCTGAGCGTGCGCGGGATCGGCGTGGCGCTCATCGCCAGCACGTGCGGGCGGTTGCCCTTGCCGCGCAGGGTCGCGCGCTGGCGCACGCCGAACTTGTGCTGCTCGTCAATCACGCACAGCCCAAGCCGCTTGAAGCTGACGTAATCTTCCAGCAGCGCGTGCGTGCCGATCACAATGTGTGCGCGCCCGCTCGCAAGATCGGCGCACAGGGCGTCGCGGTCATTCTTCTTCATCCCGCCCAGCAGCAGGCGTACGTCCACCTTGGTGTCGCGCAGGTAGTTGCGGATGTTGGCGTAGTGCTGGCGCGCGAGCACTTCGGTGGGGGCCATCAGCGCGGCTTGATACCCGTTGTCGATCATCAGCAGCGCCGCGTACAGCGCGACCGCGGTCTTGCCGCTGCCCACGTCGCCCTGGAGCAGCCGGTGCATGCGGCCGGGCGATGTGAGGTCGGCTTCCAGTTCAGCGCACACGCGCTTCTGGGCGCCGGTCATCTCGAAAGGGAAGTATTTACTGGCCCGCGCGCGCAACTCGTCGTCTACCTTGATCGCCAGATCGGTGTCGCGCGCTTCGCTGCGGCGGCGCAGGCGCAGGCCGGCTTGCAGAAGGAAGAACTCGCGGTACTTCAGCGCAAGCCGCGCGGCGTCCAGCGCCTTGTGCTGGTCGGGCGCGTGCGCCTGCCGGTAGGCTTCGTGGATCGGCATCAGCCGCAGCTTGCCAGCCAGCTCATCGGGCAGCGGGTCGGGGATGTGCTGCGCGCGGGCGATCAGCGGCGCGATCAGGCCGGTGAAATCGGCGTTGGTCATGCCCTCGGTCAGCGGGTACTCGGCCTCCATGCCCGGCTCAAGCGCCGCCGGGTTGAAATCAAAGCTGGAAGGCTTGAGCGACCAGGTGTGGTAGGCGTAGTCCACCACGCCGGACATGCGCACCATCGCGCCCGGCTTGAACTTGTCGGCAAGCCACGGCTGGTTGAAAAACAACGCGGTGATGGTGCCGGTGCCGTCGTTGACGACCACCTCAGTGAGTTTCATGCGTCGGCGCTTGGTGGCCTTGTTCTGTGCCGACTGCACGGTGCCGGAGACGCTGGCGTGCATGCCCGCCTTCAGGTCCTTGATCTTGCAGCGGGTGTTGTACGAGCGCGGGAAGTGGTTCAGCAGGTCGATGACGCGCTTGAGCTTCAGCTTGCCCAGCGCGGGCAGGAACCGCGTGGGCACGCGAGTCGCTTCTTCAACAGGTTGCAAAAGCGGGGCCAGATCCACGCCAAACCTCGGCGCGGGTTATAGCAACACGAACTGCTTGACGCGAAGACGCGAAGGAGGCGCGAAGACGCGGAGAAGGGCAACTGCCTGAGCCACGAAGGCACTAAACAGCCGAGTTTTTCTTCCGTGCTTTTGTGTTTTCGTGGCGGGTTTGCAGTTCTTCGCGGCCTTCGCGTGAACTTCGCGGCCTTCGCGTCAAGCCTTTTGCTTGGGACCGGAGAACATCCAGTCGACGAGCGTCTTGAGGATGCCGTCTTTGGGCGCTTTGGCTGGATCGAACGGGTGCTCTTTGGCCAGTGAGTTGAGGTCTTCGACCACCTTCTCGGGTTTGAACGCGCCGAACGGGCCGCCTTCATGCACCTTTGCGCCTTCCGCGAAAGTCTCCGCCTCGGCTGCGCAGCACAGGAAGCACTTGATGTTGTGCTTGGCGTAGTACGCCCTGAGCGCGTCGGCATCCACCAGCGCCTCCGCCCAGATGATGGGCGAATCCACGGTCATCGGCAGTTTCGGGTCGGCAGACAGATCCGGCATTGCTCGCGTCTCAGGTAACTCTCATACTTAACATAGGTTTATTGCCACGGCGGACCAACTCCATGTCCAGGGCCGTTCCAGTTTTGTTAGCAGCGTCGCTCGTCGCAGTTGCGTTCGTTGCGTCGTGCGGCAGTTCGTCGGCTGGTGCGGAGTTTGAACGGCTGCAACGCGGACTGAGCAGCGCGGCCGATTCCACCCAGGAACGATCCGTGATGCAGCGCTGGAACAAGTGGCTCCTGAACCGAACGCGCGTCGGCCTCGGCACCCCCAGTTTTTCAGTGAGGTGGGAAGCTGAAGGCGGCGAAGTGATCGCGCCTCAGGATGTCCCGAATTGGGTCGAGTCGCATCCGGGCGAAGACCTTTGGGTCTGCGCCACAATGAATGAGACTTCACTTAGGCACAAACTAATCGACAACCAGAACTGGTTGGTGCTGACCATGAACGAGTAGCTACGTCCGGAATCGCCACTTCAGCAGCTCCCATAGCGCCAGTATGCCGTCCCATGCGCGGATTTTCTTGCCCTCTTCGATGCTGCGCGGGTAGTAGCGGATCGGCACCTCGACAATTCTGTGGCCGCGCTTCAGCACCTTGGCGGTCACCTCGGGGCAGAACTCGAACCCCGTGCACGTCAGGTCGATGCCGCGAATCAACTCGCCGCGAAACAGCTTGTAGCACGTCGGCTCGTCCGTCAGGCTGGTCCAGTACAGCAGGTTGGTCGCGAAGGTCACCAGCCGCCCGCCCAGGTAGAACTTCATGCTGCCGGGCTTATCGGGGCCGAGGATGCGGCTGCCGTAGACGACGTCGGCTTCGCCCGCGATCATCGGCTCAAGCAGCGCGCCGTAGTCGTTGGGTTCGTATTCAAGGTCGGCGTCCTGGATGATCACCCAGTCGCCGGTGCTTTCGCTGATGCCGCGGCGCACAGCCGTGCCCTTGCCGCCGTTTTCCTTGGTGATGACTTTGCAGGCAAAGCGCGGGTCGCCGTCGTGGCGGCGGGCCCATTGCTGCACGACTTCGCTGGTGCCGTCGGTGCTGCCGTCGTCCACGATGATCAACTCGATGCCGACGTTGAGCTTAACAGCGACGACAAGGTCGAGAATCTTTTCGATGGTCGGCGCTTCGTTGTAGGCAGGAATTACGACGGAAAGCACACCGGCAAGCGCGGTTTTCGGTTGGTCCACCAGCTCGACTTGCGCGCTCATGCCCCCGCATGCTATTGCAGTGTACGACCTGCGCAAGCGTTGGAGCAGCGTTGGACTTTCACTCGGTCATGTGGGTTGTGTTCGTCGCGCTGGTGATCGCGTTGCTGGCGCTGGACCTGCTGGTGGTGCACCGCAACCCGCACGCGGTGAAGCTGCGCGAGGCGCTGATCTGGAGCGCCGGGTGGATCGCGCTTTCGTTGCTGTTCGCGGGCGCGCTGGCGCTGATGGGCAACCAGGGGTTCGGCACAGACTCTTCGTTGCAATTTCTCGCTGCGTACGTGATCGAGAAGGCGCTCTCGGTCGACAACCTGTTCGTGTTCGCGGTGGTGTTCGCCGCGTTCAAGATCCCGCGCGAGTACCAGCACAAGCTGCTGTTCTGGGGCGTGTTCGGGGCGCTGGTGCTGCGTGCGGTGTTCATCTTTGCGGGCGTGGCGCTGATTGAGGTGTTCGAGCCGATTCTGTACTTCTTCGGCGCCATCCTGATCTTCACAGCCATCAAGATGCTGCTGCAAGGCGAGAAGGAAAAGCACCCCGAGAAGGGACTGAGCGTGCGGCTCCTGCGCAAAGTGCTGCCGCTCAAGCCGCAGAACGTGGGCCCGAACTTCACGGTGGTCGAGAACGGCAAGCGCTACTTCACGATGATGTTCGTGGGGTTGATCGCCATCGAAATCACCGACGTCATTTTCGCCGTGGACAGCGTGCCGGCGGCGTTGTCGGTGGCCATGGACCCGATCACCCGCAAAGCCGACCCGTTCATCGTCTACACCAGCAACGCGTTCGCGATTCTGGGCCTGCGCAGCCTGTACTTCGCGCTGGCGGGCATCATGGCGGCGTTTCGCTTCCTGAAGTACGGGCTGTCGATCATCCTGATCTTCGTGGGGCTGAAGATGATCGCCACGCTCGGTATCCCCGAGTTCACGATGCCCGGCACGGGGTGGGTGATCTACGTGCCCGAGTTCCACATGCCGATCGCGATCTCGCTGGGGGTGATCGGCGGCGTGCTCGCAATCTGTGTAGTGCTAAGCCTGCTCATCCGCCGCAAAGTACCAAAGGAAGAGAGCAGGCTGTTGGAGCCCGTAAAGCTGCACCCGCCCGATGATCCAACGGCTTGACGCGAAGGAGCGAAGAACTGCCGGAGGCCGCGAAGAACTGCAACTGCAGTTTCGCGCAGCCTGCCCGACGAAGCCTCGGCGAAGTCGAGAGAACGCGGAGCTCGCAGAGAAAAGACTGGGAAAGGAACCACAGATGAACACAGATACACACGGATGGACACAAAGGCTAAGCAGCAGTTGTGTTCACCCGTGTTTAGCTGTGGTTTGAATTGCCTCTCGCTGCGCGCAGCCGCTTTTCTTCGCGGTCTCCGGCAGTTCTTCGCCCCTTCGCGTCAAAGCGGTTCAAACCAGCCGTGCGAGAAGGCGTACGCTGATGGGGTCGCGGTTCTTCGGGTCGGCGCTGCGCAGCAGGTCGATACAGTCGAATCCGCGCAGGGCGAGCACCTGGGCTTCCATCGCTGACACGCGCTCCAGAAACGCGAACGCGTCGCCGCCGGTTGGCACCCACTGCTCCTTCACGTCGTACTGCGCGAAAAGCCGGATGTGCGCCGCCACGAAGTAGCTGCTGCGGCACCCGTTGTTTTCGAGCACCAATCCCGGGCGCAATGTGCCGGGATAGTTGCCGCGAAAGCGATAGCAGGCTGCGATGGCGTCGGTGCCCGCAAACGGCGCGCTTTGCGCCACGAACTCGCGGGCTTTGAATCCACCGTTGGCGCTGCCGAAGCGCACGCTGGCGATGCGCAGCTCAGGGTTCGGTCGCGACCCGATGCGCCGCGCAAGCGCGCGGCCGGCGCGGGTCTGGGTCGCCGTCAGGTACTCCGCAAGGCGCGCGCGGCCGATGCGCGCTGCAAGCTCGCGCAGCAAGAATTGGCAGGTCAGGCGAATGCTCTCGCCCTGGCGCGCCGCGAACGCCGCGTTGAACACGCGGTCGGGTCGCTTGTTGCGCGCAGCGGCCATCAGCGCGTGGTTGTTGCGCTCAAGGCGGTCACACAGAAAGCTGACAAAGCGCCGGGTTTCCAGCGCCGCGTCGCGGGGGCTGCTGCGGCGCAGCACGGTTTCGAACTGCCGGGTGAGGCGTTCCGACGCGGTGGCGTCGACCATGATCGTGCTCATGGATTCTCCGGTTATCGGGCCTCTTTGCTGCGCAGGCGCTGGACGGCGTGGGGATCGTCGGGTGTCTCGCTGACCAGTTGCAGGGCGCCGTCCTTCCACGCCAGCACGCGAGAGGTGGCTGAGTCAGTGGCGGTGTGCCAGATGGTGTACAGCTCCTGCTTGCCGTCGCCGTCCACGTCTTCGGCTTGCAGCTCGCGCAGGAAGTTGCCTTCGGGGGCTTCGTAGATCGCCAGGGGTGCCCCTTCGCCGTCCGACTTGGCGTCGAACAGGTTCACTCGCACACGCTGAGCCTCGGTGGTGCGGGCGACGCACAGCGCGCCCTCGGGAAATGCGGCTTCGTCAAAGCGCGCCAGCGTCACGCCCAGTGTCGCTTCGTCGATGGCGAAGCGGCCGGGGGTTGGCGGCTCGGGTGATTCAGCGACTTCGGGCTCGCTGACGGTGACCGGCTCCGGGTCTTCGCCAGCCAGCGGGATGCGGATGACGGTGCCGGCTTGCAGGCCGGCGTCCGGGTTCAGGCCGTTGGCGTTAGTGATCTCGACCCAGCGGCGGCCGGAGCCGTAGAAGCGCTCCGCCAGTCCCCAAAGGGTGTCGCCGGTCTGCACGCGGTAAAGGATCGCGCGGCGGTTGAAGTCAACGTCCAGCTTCGCGTAGGCGTCCTGCGGCGCGGCGCCCGCATCGGTCATCTTGTCCAGGCCCAGCTTGAACAGCATGACCGAGCCAAGCATGACTACGAAACCGACCAGAAGGGTGAGGATGTTGGTGCGCATGGTGTACCCGTGCTGTGGTGAGTGCGGCAGCATTGCCGGCAGTCGGAAAATCGGCGCGGCAGAGGCGGAAAGTTGAGCCAAGTTGGGGAAAGTTCGGAGGTTACGAGTTCGGTGGTGTTATCGGTCGTAGGTGTCGGCAATCGGCAATAGGCAGTCGGCAATCGCGACTGCCCACTACCGACTGCCCATTGCCGATGAAAAGGCGCGCGCCCCGCTTTCGCGGGGCGCGTGGTGTCTGCCGGAGGGTGGGAGCATGGGAGAGGCGAAGAAGAAGATGTCCCTCCAGCAAAGTCGGGAGAGCCTTCAGGCGTCCAGAATGTTCTGCAGCGCGAGCACTTCCTCGATCACCAGGTCGGTAATGTCCTCGGCGTTGCGCGCGCCGACAGGCGCGTCCACAAACACCTTCAAAAATCCATGTCGCCTTTCGAGATTCACAAAGGCCTGGTTGAAGATGGCGTTCGCCTGACAGATCAGGCTGCGTGCGAGCAGCCCTTCACCGGCGACCTCGGCGTCGATCAGCGCGCGGTAGGCGTTGATCTGGTGGAACACCTCATCAATCTGGACGCAAACGTTGCATCCACGGAGATCGCGAGCCGGCCGGGGCTGCGCGGGTGTGCGGGTCTGCCGGGCGGAATCCGGCTTACCCCAGTCGATGGAGAGAAGGCGTTCCGAGACGTGGTCGTCGGTTTTGATGCCGGGCATGGTGTACTCCAGTTTGGTTTGGTGTGTGCGCGTGCCGCACGAGAGAGGGTATAGACTGTATTTTACACTCCGTCAATTACGAAATTTTCGAATTGCAAGTGCGCATTTCGGGAGCCATGTTTATCGGACACCCACCCACAAGATCGTGTTATCAGCCCGTGCGGTCACCCAAGGTAATGGTGCACGCTACCACTCAGATTTTTTCGCGGTGGGACTGGTTAGAAGGCCAGCCTCGCGCAGAGTCCGCAGAGCTCGCGGAGAAAAGCTTCGTGCGTTTGCGGTTTCTCTAAAGTTCGTACCCCTGCACTGCGAGCGAAAGACGCGGTCGCGGGAGGCGTAATCTCCTGGCGACGGAATGGGAACCACGGGTGAACACAACTAAGCACGGGTAGGCGGGCATTGCCGTCTGTGTTTACCTGTGTGCACCCGTGGTTTGCCGTTCTCTGCGGGCTCCGCGATCTCTGCGCGAGGCTGCATTTCAATGCAGGAGTGACGCCGCAAGCCCCATACTTGACGCAACAACACCCATCCGTACACTTCGCCGCCCGTAGCACGGAGGACCGTTATGTCGCGCCACTCGTCCCTGAAAGTCAGCAGCCTCGGCGTCAAGCGCCGCAGCGTGCTCAAGCGCATTGAGCGCATCGAGAAGCTCAAGATCGAACGTCGCTGGAAGCAGGGCGACGACGTAACCGGGTTGCCCAAGACCAAGTCGGTCAAGTAGCAATCGACAGTTCAAGCTAAAGCAGCGGCCGCACCCCCAAAGGGAGCGGCCGCTGACATTCCCAACCTTCCAACTTCAACCGATAACTTGACCTTCAACTTCCACCGCGGCTTCCTACATTCGGGTATGGAGGTTCCACCGTGCCGGACCCGTTTCGCCTAAGCCAGCGCGTTCTCGACATCAAACCCAGCGGCATCCGCAAGTTCTTTGAGCTGGGCCTCAGCATGACCGATCCCATCGACCTGTCGATCGGCCAGGCGCACTTTGACGTGCCCGACGCGGTGAAAGCCGCGGCTTCCAAGGCGATCGGCGAAGGCCGCAACCGCTACACCGTAACGCAGGGCATACCGCAACTGCGCGAGGCACTGCTGCAACGCTACGCGCAGCGCTTCGGCGATGTGAGCGAGCTCGACGTGATGGTCACCAGCGGTGTCAGCGGCGGGTTGATGCTGAGCTTTCTGGCGCTGCTGAACCCGGGCGACGAGATCCTGATCCCCGACCCGTACTTTGTCATGTACCGCCACCTCGCGACGATGGTCGGCGCGAAGGCGATTACTTACAACACGTATCCCGACTTCCGCTGCAACGCCGAGACGATCCGCGCCGGCATAACCGATCGCACGCGGCTGATCGTCGTCAACAGCCCCAGCAACCCGACCGGTGTCGCGCTGAACGAGACCGAAGCCAAGGCCCTGGCACGCCTTGCCGACGACACCGGCGTTCCGCTGATCAGCGACGAAATCTACGAGGACTTCATTTACACCGGGCGGCACGTAAGCCCGCGCGAGTTCACGAAAAACTGCATCGTGCTCAGCGGCGCAAGCAAGAGCATGGGCATGCCGGGATGGCGCATCGGGTGGCTGCTGGCGCCGAAAGCGTTGACCGAGCGGCTTTACACGCTGCAACAGTTCAGCTTCGTGTGCGCGCCTGCGCCGTTGCAGTGGGCGGCGCTCGAAGGCTTGAAGCAGGACTTTTCGGCGCGGCGCGAAGAGTATCTCGCCAAGCGCGATCTCGTATACGAAGGCATCCGCGAGCGCTATCGCACCGTGAAGCCCGACGGCGCCTTCTACATGTTCCCGTACCTGCCCGAGGGCGCGGACACCGAGCGCTTCATGAAGGCCTGCATTGACCGCCAGTTGCTGGTAGTCCCCGGCAGCGCATGCAGCGACAAACCGGGCAACTTCCGCCTCAGCTTCGCAGCCACTGACCAAAAGCTGAAGCGAGCGGTAGACATTCTAAACGACGCCGCCAAAGCGCTGTAGAGCAACCGCTGTGCACGCGCGACTCAGGGTTTGCCCGCTTCCGAGCGCATGAGTTTGTCGGCTAGCACCCACTCGATGGTGCCGTCTTCGAAGAACTCTTTCTTCCAGATTGGCACATCCACTTTGACGCGGTCCATGATCTGTCTGGCGGCTTCGAAGGCTGGCGCGCGGTGCGGGCTGCCTATGACTACGGCTATGCTGGCATCGCCGATTTCGTGGCGGCCGAGGCGATGTACGACGAGCACGCGTTGCAGTTCGTGCGCGCGGGCTACATCCTCGGTGATCTTCTGCAGCTCTTTCAGCGCCATCGGCTCATAGGCCTCGTAGTCGATGCGTTGCACGGCTCGGCCCTGGTGGTGGTTGCGCACCACGCCGAGAAACAGCACAGCCGCTCCGTCCCGCGGGTCGGCGATCTCTTTCAGCAGTGCCGGGGTGTCGATGGCTTCCGTTGTGAGCCTGGCTTCGATCATTTGCTGCCTTCGCCGGAAGCGGGCTTGTCCGTGTCTGGCTTCTTTTCGCTGGCTAGGATGGCGCTGAGCACACGTGTGCCCTTGCGTGCGAACCAACCCGCGCCTTTGCCGGAGGCTTTGGCTACGGTCCACATGGCTTTGCCGGCGTTTATGGTGTCTTTGGCTTTGGTTTTCAGGTCGTCCATTCCGGTGTCATCCGCTTCGGTCGAGCTTGGACCGTCGGAACTCCCGTCGGTCCTCGCCTCCTCGGCTGCGTCATGCGCAGCCTGCGGTTGGTTCGCTCCGCGAACTGCTTCGGGCTCCTGTTTTTCTGTGTCGATGATCTTCGTGGTCTTGCGACGGCCGGGCATGAACTCCGGCGGTGGGCCCACTACTGCTGCCGCGCGCTCGGCCCCCAGCCTTGCTACGCGTCGCTTCTCGGCCCATCCGTAGTACAGGCCCATCATGGCGAACACGATCAGCAGGATGTTGTACATCACGATCAGCGTTGCCGGGCTGCGCGACGGCATATTGCCCGCCGTCCACTTGATCATCGGCGCCAGCACCATCACGATCACGCCGACACCCGCCAGGATCAGCCAGAACCCGTGGCTGATCGCCACCGCGCGCACGGTGGCAGCTCCGTAGCCCCACTTCTTGGCAAGCCACCCGCGAATCGCGCGCGCGCCGTCGGCTGGCCACCCCGGCAGCAGGTTGATCGCCGCCACCGCGAAGTTGAGCATGCTCAGCCATGCCATGAACCCGGCAAAGGTCGCCATACCGGCTTGCGAAAGCAGCGGCGGCGCCGTCCGATCCGCCAGCGCGACGCCGATGAACGGTGCGGTCGCTACGGCGATGCCCAGGTTCACCATCGGCCCCGCCAGCGCGATCCAGAACTCGTCGCGCGGCTTGGCCTTTGCTGTCTTGAAGAACGTCAACCCGACGAACGACAACAGGATCATGCTGGGTTGATGCCCGCGCAGCTTGCACATCAGCGCGTGGCCGAGCTCATGCCCGAACATGCAGACCAGCATGGCCGTAAGCAGCCCAAGGTGCGCGACCGCCGACCAGGTATCGCCGGGCGCCGCGTTGTCGAGGCTGCTGATGAACAGCAGGGCGATCAACCCGACCACCAGCATGTCAAGCCGGATCTCAACCCCGGACCAGCGGCCCAGATACAGTGTCGGACGCCAACGCAATTGCGCCTCCCGCAGCGAGTCTACCCCCGGTGATTACGCGGGCCAGTGCCGCGCTTGCATACAAACGGCCCCGCAAGCGCGGGGCCGGGTCAAAGTTGCTTGAGGCTATTCGCTTTGCGACGCGGGCTTCTGGTCCTGGTTGCGAGCCTTTTGCTCGTCTTTGATGTTGGTGATGCCCATCTTCTCGCGCCACTCGGCTTTGCGGGCAGCTTGGCGTTCTTCCTGGCGGATCTGCCATCCCGGTTTGCGCGGTGCGGTCGGGTTGCCTTCGTTGTCGAACCAGGGCGACTGGCCCAACTGGCGCTCGGAGATGTCCACGCCCAGCGATGTGGGCTCCGGCAGCCGGTTGACCTCGCTTGGCTTCTTGTTGACCCAGCTGTTGTCGTAGGTCGTCGGACGCGCGCCTGCTTCGGCAAGGCCCATGGGCGCACCTACGCCGGTGCCCGCCATGGAGCAACCAGCCAGCAGCAACATCGGGATCAACGCCAGTTTGCGCAAAACAGCATCCGAGGGGCAACGCGGGGAGCAGCAAGGCTACGCCGGGCGCGTCCGCCAGTCAACGCCGTTGCCCGTGATTTGGCCTAGAATCCTGCCCCCGCACCCCTATATTGTGGGGCTGACCCCGCAGTAGCCCCGATTTGTGATGACCATGTCCAAGCTCAAAGTTGTTTTTGCCGCTACGATTGGCGTGTTGCTGACTGCGGGTTGCTCGATGTCGGCTGAGACAGAAGTCGACACCGAGGGCGACGAAACGATGTTGCTGCGCCCGCTTGACCCGGACCAGGGCGCAAATCCCAAGACGCCGCCGCCGGAGCGCATCGCCGGCGTACTGTGGGAAGCCAAGATGCAATACGACGACGGGCACTACGAGTCCGCGTTCCGATATGCCGAACGCGCAGCCAACCTGATCACCGAGCACGAATTTCCCGATGCAGACCATTCGCTTGCGCTCACGATCCAGGGCTACAGCCTGCTGCAACTGGGCAAGATCGAAGACTACTACATCAAGACGCACGGCACATTCCCGGGCGCGGTAGGCAAGTTCACGGATGCCCGCGAACTGCGGCCCGAGGACTACCGTCCGATTCTCGGCATGGGCCTAGCGCGCTTTCGTCTTCACGCCGACAAAGTGCGCAAAGCCGAAGTGCTGGGCGAAGGAACCCGCAGCCTTGAGCTGCTGTGTGATGAGTTGAAACGCGCGTCTGTCGCGAACAAGATCGAGGCCGGGAAGCTGCTGGAGTCGGCTTGGAAGCGGCTGTCCGAATTCAAGGCGAACCGCGCCAAGCTGCAGGGCTACCAGTACGTCTTCAAGGATCTCTCCAAGGTCAAGCCCAGTGAAAGCGCAGCCGACGCGGCGCCGTGGATCGCCCTGCAGTGGCCGAGCGTTGGGCTGGATGAAGGCAAGGAATCGCTGAAGCTGCAGGATGTTGAGTTCACGCTTGAGGACGCGCTGTCTGCCAAGGCCATCGACGCCGGCACCGCCGGGGTTGCGATCAGGGACCTCAACGCCATCAGCGCAAGCTGGGAAAAAGTGCGGCAGTACTGGCGCTTTGAGGCGCTGAAGGATCTTCAGGCTTCGCGCGACGTGCTGCTGGACGTGCGGGTCAAGGCGCCGCAGTACCTGTGGGTCGAGCGCGACCTGGTGTTCGTCTACGAAAGCCTTGGCGCCTACTTTTTGGACATCGGGCTTGAGCAGGCCAAGGCGCAAGCCGCCGCCGACGGCACCCCGGTCGCCGATCTGCCCGAGGCCGCCAAGCGCGTCTACCTGAGCAAGGACTTCAAGTCGGACGAAAAGGACGAGTCGCGCAAGAACTACCAGGTGGCATTGGATTTCACGAAGAGCTTCGTGTACCGCCACCAGCGCGAGGTCGAGGACATCCGCAAAGAGAAGACCCGCTCGACGGATGTTTCCGAGATCAAGGACGACCCGTTCACGGTCGACCTCGTTGTTCGCTACCGCGCCACCAT
>CAZNBU010000016.1:0-17220 GCA_964571035.1 uncultured Planctomycetaceae bacterium
GGTTCAGCCCGTCGAACACCTGCACCTGCTTGGCCTGCGCGGCGCGCACCGTGCCGTCACGCTTGATCAGCGAAACGGGGTCGCGCGCCTTCAGCGTGCCGCGCATGATGCGCCCCACGCCGACGCGGCCGACGAACTGGTCGTACAGAAAGTTGGTGATCTGCACCTGGAACGGCTTCTCGGGCTCGACCTCCGGGCCGGGGATGCGGTTGACCATGGCGTCGAGCAGCGGCACGAGGTCACGGCCGGGCACCACGGGGTCGTCGCTGGCAATGCGCTGGCGGCCGCTGGCGTACAGCACCGGAAAGTCAAGCTGGTCGTCGTCAGCGCCGAGGTCAATGAAAAGCTGGAACACGAGGTCCAGCACTTCAAGGCTGCGCGCATCCGGCCGGTCGATCTTGTTGATCACGACCAGCGGCACCAGCTCATGCTCGAGCGCCTTGCGCAGGACGAACTTGGTCTGCGGCATCGGCCCTTCGGCCGCGTCCACCAGCAGGAAGCACCCGTCGGCCATGGACAGCACGCGCTCAACCTCACCGGCAAAGTCGGCGTGGCCGGGCGTATCGATCAGATTGATCTTCACGCCCTTCCATTTGAAGGAGACGTTCTTGGCGAGGATGGTGATGCCGCGTTCACGCTCTAGCGGATTGGAGTCCATGAACGCTTCGGCGTGCTCAGCCTTGTGGCCAAAGAAGTTGGCGGCTTCGAGGAAACCGTCCACGAGCGTGGTCTTGCCGTGGTCCACGTGTGCGATGACGGCGATGTTGCGGATGTCTTCTCGGCGCATGGGTAGTGTTCGAGACTCGAGATTCGAGGCTCGGGTTTCGGGAAAAGCGGTGGGATGGTAGCGAGTTCGCGCCTCTTCGCAATCCGCCGCGCGGGTGGCAATAGGGCAAGTGCCGCCAGCCGTGAATCCCGCCTTAAGGACAAACTATGGCCTCGCGCAGAGTCCGCGGAGCGCGCAGAGAAAAGCATCTCACACGAAGACACGAAGCCCGGGTTGGTGGATTGAGGCTCCGCGCCTAGATGCGCAAGTCCTGGCAACCAAACATCCACTATTGGCACCGCGGTCCAGCTCTGTAGCGGGCTTCGTGTCTTCGTGTGAAACAGCAGTTGCAGTTCTCTGCGCGCTCTGCGGTCTCTGCGCGAGGCTGCCGTTTGACGAAGCCACCATGCCATCGGCTTGCTTTGTGCTTTCGTGTTTTTGTGGCTAGACGGGCAGTACGTCCGGGCAGGAAGTCGCGGCCGGACCTAGAACCCGCGAAGACGCCGCGTCACGCGGGTGACCGCTTCCATGCCGCCTTTGCCAAGCAGCGTTTCCGCTTCTTCCTGCGCGACGTGCCAGTGCGGCACAGCCGTTTCCAGCATCTCGCGGCCCTTGCCCGTCAGCGTCAGGCGGTGCGAGCGCGCGTCGTCGCAGGCCTCGCGGGCGACCCACCCGTTGCGCTCCATGCGGTCGACGTTGCGCGACAGGGTGGACTTATCGACCATCAGGATGTCGCAAAGCTCGGCGGGCTGCACGCCGCCCGACTTGGCCAGCGCGGTCAGGATGACCATCTGCGACGAGGTAATGCCGACAGGGCGCAGCGCCTCGTCATAGACGGCGGAGACGACACGCGACAGCAAACGCGTGCGAGCGGCGAGACAGCGATCCGCTATCTCGTCCGCGGTGGACTTTGGAAGACGACCCATACGCGAGCGCCATCTTGTCGGTTTGCTGTTGGCCCTGCAAGTAACTTGTCGGTCAGTTGCGGCGCCGGGGAAGCTGCGGAAAGTCACTCGAAAATACCGATGATTCTGAACGACACACCGGGCGCGATTCGTTTATCATGGTGCGTCCGGCCCCGCGTGGGCCGTTTCCTCGTTCACGAAGAAAGAAACGAATCCGCATGGCACACACAATGCAACGCGCCGCCGACGAGAAAGTGGCTTGGCACGGCGGTACCGGGCCGTTCCTTTTGATGCACCTGCTGCCGCTGGGCGCCTTCTTTACCGGCGTGCACTGGAGCGCGTGGATCGTGCTCGCGATCCTGTACACCTCGCGCGTGTTCTTTCTGACCGCGGGGTACCACCGCTACTTCTCGCACCGCACGTACCGCATGGGCCGCGTCATGCAGTTCCTCATGGCGCTGGGCGGCACGATGGCTGTACAGAAGGGTCCGCTGTGGTGGGCTGCGCACCACCGTCATCACCACAAGTACTCCGACCAGCAGGAAGACGTGCACTCGCCCAAGCGCGGCTTCTGGTGGAGCCACGTGCTGTGGATTCTCTGCCCCAAGTTTGAAGAAACGCAGACTGACCTGATCCCCGACTTCGCCAAGTACCCGGAGCTGCGCTTTCTGGACCGCTTCCACTACATCCCGCCGACGCTGCTGGCGACCGGCCTGCTGTTCCTCGGCCACTTCATCACGGGCACGTGGGCCGGCGCGTGGGGGTTCCTGTTCATCGGGTTCTTCCTGTCCACCGTCTTCGTCTGGCACTCAACCTTTACCGTAAACTCGCTGGCGCACGTCTTCGGCCGCCGCCGCTACGCAACCCGCGATACAAGCCGCAACAACCTGTGGATCGCGCTGGCGACCTTCGGCGAAGGGTGGCACAACAACCACCACCACTACCCCGGCTCAGCGCGCCAGGGGTTCTTCTGGTACGAAGTCGACATGAGCTACTACATCCTTGTGGTGCTGTCGAAGCTGCGCCTGGTCAGCAACCTGCGCCAGCCGCCCGCGCACATGCTCGAGAAGCACCTGATCAAGCAGGGCGCGACCGACATCGGCATGTTCGAAAAGCACTGGGAGCGCGCGGTGAAGGCGCTTGCAGACGCGCAGTCGCGCGCCGGCAACGTCGCCGCCGAGCACAAGGAAGCGCTGGATGAGCTTGTGGCTGCGACACGGCTGAGGGTCGAAGAGCTGGCCAAGCTGTCGGCGCACAAGGCTGCGCAGTTGCTGCCGGCAAGCGAGCCTGAGCCGGCGAACTAGCATTACGCCTGCAATGCTAACGGGCCGTCCTTGCGGGACGGCCCGTAGCATGTCGGAAGCAGGGGAGGCACATTTCGGCAGATACCTGTCGAAACTTGGAGGAGGACAATTACCCCACCTCCGACACATCCACAGTATAACGGGTGATGGGTTCAGTGGACCACTGTTTTTCCTGATTCGCAGGCCATGTCACAAGTCCCTGATACGACGTTCCTTACAACGATCGCCGAGCGCGTGTCCGAAGTGCAGTTGCGCTACTTCGACCGCCTTGAAGTCGGCGCCATCGAAAGCAAGGGCCGCCACCGCGACTTGCTGACCGTGGCGGACCGTGAATCGGAAGAGGTGATCATCCGCACCATCCGCGAGCGCTTTCCGGACCACGCCATTCTCGCCGAAGAGACCGGCGCCCACAGTACCGACAGCGATTCGTGGTGGATCATCGACCCCGTCGACGGCACCACTAATTTCGCCCGCAGCTTCCCGTTCTTCGCAGCCAGCGTCGCCTTCTGGCACAAGGGCGAGGCGGCCCTGGCGCTGGTGGAAGCACCGCGGCTTGGCGAGCGCTTTATGGCTGAGCGCGGCAGCGGCGCGACGCTGAACGGCAAGCGCCTGCGCGTCAGCGACACGCCCGACATCGCGCACAGCATTCTGGCCACCGGGTTCGCCTACGTGCGCAATGAAGTCGAGCGCAACAACGTCGACAACTTCGGGCGGCTGATCCTGAAGTCGCACGACATCCGCCGCCCCGGCGCGGCAAGCCTCGACCTAGCGTACGTCGCCGCAGGCCGCTTCGACGGGTATTGGGAGCCGTACCTGAAGCCATGGGACATCGCAGCCGGTTGCCTGCTGGTCGCCGAGGCGGGCGGGCGCGTGAGCGACTTCAGCGGCGGCGACGACTGGCTGTTCGGCGAGAACGCGGTCGCGACAAACGGACGCATCCACGACGAGCTGCTGGGCGAGCTGAGCGGCGTAGACCCGGTCCACAAACCGTGGGGCCGCGAGTTTGAAGCGCGCATGCTAAAGCGCTAGGTCCACGGTTTGGCGCGCGGGCAGCCGCGGGACTATACTCTGCACATGGATACGCTGCTCATCGTGCGCAAGATCCGCGAAGCCGAGTCCCTTGCGGACGCGGGACAGCACGACGACGCCCGGCGCCTGCTGGTGCAACTGCAAGGCGACCCCGCCCTCACCGACACGCACCGCAACCTGATCGCAAAGAAACTTGACCTGTTCAGCAAGCAGCAGCAGCGCATGACGCGCATCATGTCGCGGCAGACCGAAACCCCGCGCTCGGGCGACACAACCGCCGAGCTGACCGCGGTCGACCGCACCGAGCGCGACCGCTCCGACCGCGCCACCGACGTGCTGCGCGAGCAGGCGCCGCACGGCGTTGACACCGAAGTCGTACCCAAGTCCTCCGATACCGAAGCGGGCGTGCCGCGCCACGAGCGCAAGCACCGCATCCCGACGCTGCCGATCGACCAGGTGGAGGAGCGGCTGGATGCCGACGACGACCCCACACCCGAAGAGCCACAGGATCCACCGCGTCGCAGTGAGCGGCGCGACACCGACCGGCCGACGATTCACGACTCGCGCGTACTGCGCCCCACGGCGAGGCCGCCCAAGGTCACCGACAGCGTGGTGATGCCGCGTGTAGAGGAAGACCCGCCCGCGCCGGGCCCCGGCAAGGTGCTGGCTTCGGACGACGAATACTTCGCGCCGCGCGGGCCGCAGTCTTCCGCGCGCAGCGACCCCGAGCTGCAGGCGCTCGCGCGGGACCTGCCGGAAGACGACCTGCGGCGCGAGCTGGCACTCGAAGTCGTGCGCCTGCGCGAAGAGATGGAGCGCATGAAGGGCCACGGCGAGCCCTCCACCCGCAAGCTGCGCAACCCGGAGCGGCCGACCGGCGGCTCCTTCCACATCCCCGCAAGCCAGGTCAACACCATCGTGCGCACAGCCGCCGGCACCAACGGCATCGACGTACACATCCCCGGCCGCGACGACGACGCCAACGAGCTGCGCGTGCTGCGCCGCGACAGCGTACGCGGCGCGCCGGCGCCTGAGAACGTGGACGAGCGCATCGCCGTCGCGCAGGACTACATTGACGCCGCCAGCATCCGCAAACCCAGTGTGCTCAAGCCGCTGGCGATCTGGCTGGCATTCGCGGCGGGCGTGGCGCTTGTGGGTTGGGTGGTCTACGCCGTCTACTCGATGATGAACCTCGAGCAGGCCGACGTCTGGGTCATCACCGAAGACGCCGCCGGTCCGTACAAGCTCGGCACGCCCGCCTCCGGGTATCCCGACCTGGGCGTGCAGGCGGGCACCGGCCCGGGCACGGCGACGGATAAAGCGCGCGGGTGGAAGGTTGAGTACAACGCGCAGGACACCATATCAGCCCTCATCATACCGGGCCCCGCGGCGGCGGAGGCGCAGGCGGCAACGCGCTTCAAGGCGGTGCGCCTGAAGTTCAAGGGCAAGGAGATCTCGAGCGACTGGTCCAAGGGGAACATCCTCAAGACACTGGGCGACAGCGACCCGCCGTATGACGACGAAGCGTTCAAGAGCGCCGACGAGTACACCCTGCGCTATCCCACAGGCGAAGGCGCGCTGCATTTCATCTATCGAACGACCGCGGAAACCGCGCCGGTGAGGATCATCCTGCGCGCCGGTGCGGAGTAGCCCGCAGCCGCCGCCCCATCTATGCTGCGCGGGGGAGATTGCATGAAGATTCGCTTCTGGGGTGTCCGCGGCAGCCTGCCAACGCCGGGCCCCGACACCGCGCGCTACGGCGGCAACACCACCTGCATCCAGGTCGTGCGCGACAGCGGCCCGATCATCATCATTGATTGCGGCACCGGCCTGCGCGCGCTGGGCGACCAGTTGATGGCGAAAGCAAAACCCCCGTTCGACATCCGTATCCTCGTGACGCACACGCACTGGGACCACATCCACGGGTTCCCGTTCTTTACGCCCATCTATACGCCCGGCAGCAAGGTCAAGGTCTACGGCATCGGCCCGATCCGCGAAGGCAAAGGGTTCGAGCAGGTGATGCGCGACCAGATGACCTACTCATACTTCCCGGTCGAAAACACCATGCTCGACAACGTCGTCGAGTACCACGACTACAACACCATGTTTCCCAACGGCGTCGAAACGAGCTTTGAGCCCGCGCCGGGCGTCACCGTACGTATCAAGCTGACCAACCACCCGGTCTACTGCACCGCCTACCGCATCGAAGCCGACGGCAAGAGCTTCATCTTCACCGGCGACCACGAGCCGTGGCCCGAGCAGGACAAGAACAAGCCCGGCGACACCATGGAGCTTTACCGGGTGATGAACCACCGGCTGATCGAGTTCTGCCGCAACGTGGACCTGATCGCGATCGACACCACGTACACCAAGGCCGAGTACGACGAAAGCAAACGCGGGTGGGGCCACAGCTATTTTGAGTACAACATCGAGCTGGCCAAGCAGGCCAACGTGCGGCAGATGGCCTTCACCCACCACGACCCGTCCCGAACCGATGCCGCGCTCGACCGTTTGATGAAGGAGAAGTACCTGCCCCTCGCGCGCAAAGTGGCCCCGGACATCGAGTTTTTCGCCGCGCACGAAGGGCTGGACGTGGAGTTGTAGCGCGTCGCGCGTTTCTGTTGGCCCTGACGGGCCATGCGGGTTGGTCGGATCGTCTTCCCGACGCTTACGCGCCGGGCTACGGTCTTGCGCCCCCTAGCGGGGGCTATTACGGCGCCGCTTACGGAGGCATTTGGCGGGTCGCCTACGGGAGGCTTTGCAGCGCCGCTTGCGGCGCGTCAGACCGTAGCCCAGCCCGTAAGGGCTGGGGAATCCGGGCAGGAATCACCGAGGCCCGTCAGGGCCGACAGAAAGCGTGAACACCAAGTGGGGACTGGCGATTCACGGAACGGCAGGCAATTACGTATCGCATATTAGAGGGCGGAAAATGCCGCCCGCACCCGATGCGCAAGAAACCCGACCTGTCCAGCTTCGAGCTTCCGGACGCACAGCGGCGCCGCGGGTCGTTCATTATCCGCATCGCCTTAAAAGAGGTCATCCTCAGGCAGCACCCCGCCGCCATGAAAGCCGCCGGGCGCCTGCTGCTGGTGCTGCCGTTCGTGCAGGCGGCGCTGCTGGTGGGCATCCTTGATGCTGAGCCGTGGATGCTGCTGCTGTCGGCTGAAGGCCTGCTGATCGCGTGGCTGGCGGCCTCGCAACTCAAGCGTCCCAGCCCGGAAAACCGGCTGATCGGGTTCGGCGTCGGCGTGGTGAACGTGGGCGCGGTGTCGGCCGTCGGCGCGTTTCTTAGCGTGCCGGTGTTGTGGATTACCGGGTTGCTGGCGCTCGCGCCGTTCTGCTGGCTGCTGCTGCGGCCCACACGCCAGCGCACGGTGGCGATCTCGTGGGCGGCGTTCGTGATCCCGCTGCTGGTGCTGCTGGTGTTTGCGGGGTACACGCGCGCGGCGCTGGAGCGCTCGCACAGTGAAACCAACCCGCAGGCGCGCCTGATGCAGTTGAGCGCGGCGTGGCACGGCCTGCTGCTGCGCGGCGGCAACGGCACCGAGCGCGCGCTGCTGCGCCTGCGGCAGGCGCAAGCCGCCTTCGAAGCCGGGTACTATGAAGCGGCGTTCCACTTTGCCGACGACGGGTTGCGTTACGATCACGGCGGCATGCGCGGCATCCCCGACAGCCCGCTGGGCGGGCTGCTGGTGGACAGCCTGCTCGGGTACAAGGCGCAGGCGTTCTACAACCAGCGCTGGGAGAAAGAGGCCCCCGCGCAAGCGCCTATCCAGCAAGAAGCGATCTCGGCAGAGCTCCTGCACCATCCAGCCGCCAGCGTACGCTGGGGGTGGTAGTGAAGAGTTAGCGGGCCAGCGACCACCGTGAAGTAGCGCGGGACTTTGGCGAGTTCAGTCGAGCCGCAATGCCGCGCCACTTCAAAGCATCCGTGCGCGCCGCTTGCTTGTTACTGCCCGTTTGCTGCCAACCTTGTGAACGCTCGGTAGCCCAGTTCTATGTGGCGCTCGAAGAAGTCTCGGGCCTTTCGCTGGGCGTTGTTGTTGCCTAGCTCCAGTGCGTTGCGGTGGTGCAGGGCTTGCCACCCTACTGTGAGGCAGTACCAATCCGGCAGGTCGGCGATTGCCTTGGCGGCTTCCGTGAAGTAGCGGCGGGCTTCGGCGGTCTTGCCGATCAGGCGGTGAATCTGCGCGCCGTACACCGCGATCATGTGCCGGTTGTAGTGATACAGGAACGAGCCCTTCGGCGGCGTCATCGGCTGTGGCGAGGTGTTGATCAGGCTGCGGATCTCGGCGGGCAGCTTGCCGCCGTCCTTCTGCAGCGCGCGCAGCAGCAGGCCCGCGTAGTGCCGCTCCCACGACTGGATTTCCGGCCGGTTGTCCCAGTACGCGATGGCGTGCTCCAGCGCGGTTTCATCTTCCAGCATCAGCGACACCCACAGCACGCGCGCCGCTTGTGCGAGGTGATACGCGCCGATGTTGGCTGCCTCGGGCACCTCGACCGCGCCCGAAAACAGCAGCGCTGACGCCATGTACGCGTCGGCGTCCAGCCGCGCCTTGCCGGTCATGGAGCTGCGCACGCGCATCAACGTGTCAGTGCCGGCGCGCAACTCGCCGGTGCTGACCTGGATGTCAGCCACCATCGCCGCCAGTTGCAGGGCGGGGGGCGAGGATCGCATTTCCGGCTTGGCGGCGGCCAGCGCCGATTCCGCCATGCGGCGTGCCTCGGCGAAGCGGCGCTGGGCCTGCAACGCGCCGACGGATTCGCCCAGCGTGACCAGCGCGCGCTCGTTCGCGAACTCGCTGCGGCCGGCCGCCAGCAGGATTGCGCGCTGCGTTGATTCCAGCACGCCCGGCAGGTCGTCCTCGTAGGTGGCGAGCCTTCCTTGCAGCAGCGCGAACTCGAAGCGCAGCCACGGGTCGTCGCAGAAACGCGCGAGCTGCTCGGCGGTGCGGCACAACCCGCGCGCTGGTGCGAGCTTGGATTTGTCGAAAAGGTGGCGCTGGTTGATGTCCACGCTGTCGAGCGAGTTCTGCAAGTCATGCAGCACCTGCTTCAGGATCGGCACGCTTTGCGTGTTGAGCTTGCGGTGCAGCACGTCGTGGCGCGCCATCGCGTCGCCCAGCTCGCGCAGCATGCGGGCGTGCTGCTTGCCGCCCAGCGAGCCGATGCGCAACTGGCTTACGGCGTTCAGCGCGTTCACAACCTCCAGCAGGTTGCCGGCAAGCTGGCCGGTGCTTTCGGCGACGTCGGAGAGATACGGCGTGCCCTCGCCGGTCAGCAGCCACGCCGGGTTGACGCCGAACTCCTTGATCAGCCGTTTGCAGAACACCGCGGGGATCGCGGTGTCGTTCAGGTAGCGGCTTACGCGCGACGGCAGCACGTTGGTGCGGCGGGCGATCTCGGCTTGCGGGTGGCGCTCAAGCAGCACGCGCAGGCGCTGTCGAATTTCGTTTTCCTCGGCGCTGTCGGCGACCCGGCGCTTGCGGACGTTGCCCGCATCGGGTTTGCGGGCGGATTGGCGTTTCGCGGCGGGGTTGCGAGTAGACACCATCCGAAACCCTCGTTGCCTGTTAGCAAGGAAACCGTGAGCCAACGTTAGACGAGTTGATCCGAACTAGCAAGACTTGTTGCGGATGGGGGATGTCGCTGGGTGTCCCCGCAATGGCCGGAAAGACGTCCGGCGAGGAGAAGATGATGTTCAGTAAACTCAATTGCACGCTGGTTGCGCTGATCTGCGCCGGCACGCTCGCCGCGCAGGACGGCAGCCTCGACACGACCTTCACCATCGGCACCGCACTCAACAACTCGGTCCAGAACATTGCGGTGCAGGGTGACGGCAAGGTGCTGATCGGCGGCAACTTCACCGGCGTGGGCGGCAGCACGATTGACCGCATCGGCCGCCTGAACACCGACGGCACCCGCGACACCGCCTTCACGCCCGGCACCGGCGCGAACTCGTACACCAACCCGATTGTGCAGCCGGACGGCAAGATCATTGTCGGCGGCAATTTTACGTCGATCAGCGGCGCGAGCATCAACCGCATCGCGCGCCTGAACGCCGACGGCAGCGTGGACACCAGCTTCAACCCCGGCACCGGCGTCAATGACATCACGGTCTACACCCTGGCGTTGCAGCCGGACGGCAAGGTGCTGATCGGCGGCCTGTTCACCTCGGTCAACGGCGTCGCGCGCAACCGCATTGCGCGGCTGAACGCGGACGGCAGCCTGGATACGAGCTTTGATCCCGGCACGGGGGCGAACGGCGCGATCAACATGCTCGCGTTGCAGTCGGACGGTAAGGTCGTAATCGGCGGGTTGTTCCTGACGTTCGACGGTGTCGCGCGCAACCGCATCGCGCGGTTGAACGCGGACGGCAGCCTTGATACGAGCTTCGACCCCGGCACAGGCGCCGACAGCTCGGTCTTCAGCCTGTTCGTTCAGCCGGACGGCAAGATCGTGCTCGGCGGCGCGTTTACCGGCGTCAACGGCGCGGTACGCAACCGCGTCGCGCGCCTGAACGCCGACGGCAGCGTGGACACGACCTTTGATCCCGGCACCGGCCCGAACAACACGGTGTACGCCATCGCGCTGCAGCCGGACGGCAAGGTGCTGATCGGCGGCGCGTTCCTGACTGTGGACAGCACCGCCCGCAACCGCATTGCACGGCTTAACGCGAACGGCACGCACGACGCGGGGTTCAACCCCGGCACCGGCGCGAACAACATTGTCCAGATCATCCGGTTGCAGCCGGACGGCAAAGTGCTGATCGGCGGGACGTTCACGACCGTCAACAGCACCTCACGCAACAACCTGGCGCGGCTGAACAACCCCAGCATCGCCGTGGTGGCGCCGTTGATTACCAGCAGCGCGCCGCCCGACGTGGTTGTGGGCCAGCCGTACACCTACACCGTGACCGGCACCGGGCTGCCCGCGCCGACGTTTTCTTTCAGCGGCCTGCCGGGTTGGTTGACGTTCGATAACGTCGACACGATCAGCGGCACGCCGGGGCCCGGCGACCTTGGCATGACCACGCCGATCACGGCGACAGCCACCAACAGCGGCGGAACGGACAACGAAGTGTTCCAGATTGACGTGCAGGGTGTGCCGCCGGTGATCACCACGGCGACGCTGCTGCCGGCGACCATCGGCGTAGCGTACTCCTTCACGATGACGGCAACGGGTGTGCCGGCGCCGGCGTTCTCCTCGACCGGGTTGCCGGCGTGGTTGACACTGAACCCGACGACGGGCGAGCTTACGGGCACGCCGGGCTCGGGCGATCTCGGCATGTCGGCGTCGTTCGACATTGTTGCCGATAACGGGTGGCTGCCGAATGACGTTGTGCCGTTCCAGATTCAGGTGAACGGCGTGGCGCCGGTGATCACCAGCGCGGCGCCGACCGACGCGACGGTGGGGGTGCTGTACACCTACACCATCACCGCGACCGGCGACCCGGCGCCGATGATCAACGTCAGCGGCGAGCCCGCGTGGCTGACTCTCACCGGCAATGTGCTGAGCGGCATGCCGCCCGGCAGCGCGGTCGGGATGACCGGCACGATCACCATCACCGCCGAAAACGGTTGGACGCCCGATTCAACCGAGACGTTCCAGATCAACGTATTCGGCCAGGCGCCCACGTTCACCACCACGCCGGTGCTGGAGGCAACACCGGGCACACTTTACACCTACACAGCAGCCGCCACCGGCACACCCGCGGCTTCGGTGAGCATCACCAGCGCGCTGCCCGCGTGGCTGAACTTCAACACCGCGACGGGCGAGCTTTCCGGCACGCCGGGCAACAGCGACGCCAGGACCAGCGTGAACGTCACGCTGGTGGCGACGAACACGGTCGCGCCGGATGCGACGCAGACGTTCGTCATCGAGGTGGCGCGTTCGCCGGAAGCCAAAAAGAGCACGAACTCCGATGACGGTTGCGCCGCGACCGGGGTCGGCGCGGTGCCGGGAGTGCTGGCGCTGCTGCTGATCGGCGCCGCCCGCCGCAGGAAGACCGCCAGGTGATCCGCCTGGGCGGGTCCGCAAGACACGCCCAAAGACGGGCGCCGGAACCCCACACCGGCGCCCGTCTTCCTTTAACTACGGCCGGCGGGCGACGACGTTGAGATCAGGCATTGCTCTCACCCCCTTCCAGCAGCGTCTTGAGCACCGCCACGCGCTCGCGCCACCAGGCCTTCATTTCGGCGGCGGTGTCGGCGTCGGGCAGGCGCTCGTGCTGGATGGCGATGCGGGTTTTGCCCTTGCCGGGCGTATCAAAGTAGACGTTGACGCGCGTGGACCCGTCCTCCCAGTCATAGCGCGCCGACTTGTACGGGTTGGGTTTGCGCAGCCGCAGGTCGGCATCCGGCAGCCAGCGTGCGCGCTGCTTCTCGTCCACGAACGCCTCGTACAACCGCTTGAGTGGCGCCGCGACCGTCTTGGATGCGCTCGCCGCAAACCCGTCGGCGTGCTGCCCCGGCTCGCGCAACCCGCGCGCCTGCTCGTACCCCACGGTCAATGTCTGCGACCACCACCCGTCCACGTCGTGTTCGTTCACAAGCCACCTCGCGATTTCAGCGTGCGGGCGCTTTACGCCGCCCCACTTGTCAATCAGCGCGAACCAGTGCTGCCACCCGTGGCCGGTGGCGGCTTGCACTTTGGTGTCGGAGATGCGCGTCTCCGGTTGAATGGGCGTGATGGCGGGTTTGTCGCCCTTTGAAATCAGCACGCGGCGGGCGGCGGTGTAGCTCTCGCCCGTTTTGGCCATGCGCGCGCGGACACGTTGTTTGAATGACTTCTGCCTGGTCATGCCAGTGCTCCTTCATAGCGGACGCTCCGGAACCCACGCTCCCGAGGCCCCGCGGAAGGACCACAATGACCGGCATCCCGATGGCTCAAGGCCACCTTTACCTCGCAAGGCTGACAGCGTGGGCGTCAGCAAGAGGTCAGGCGCGGGACCGCGCCAGCCGGAAGGTTAGCAACCGCTCTGACAACAAGCAAACGCGCGCAGAGATCGCGGAGTACGCAGAGAACTGCAAAACGAAACCACGGGTGCACATAGGTAAACACGGGTCTTTCTCTGCGGGCTCTGCGTCTCTGCGCGCGACCGCAGTTTTCCCGAGTGACAAAACGCTCGCGAAAACTCGGCGAAAAACTTTCAGGATGTTGTCGAAATGGGTCCACCCAACTCGTCGCGTTTATGTAGCGAGGGTTGGTTCCCGGCAGGTCGCCTGGAGGCCCCGCGGATCGAGGAGATGAACATGCGTTACATGGTGATTGTGAAGGCCAACGAACAGTCCGAAGCCGGCGAAATGCCCCCCGAAGAGATGCTGGTCGAAATGGGCAAGTTCAACGAAGAGCTCATCAAGTCCGGCATCATGCTGGCGGGCGAGGGCCTGCACCCCAGCAGCAAGGGCAAGCGCGTGAAGTTCGACGGGAAAAAGCGCGCCGTGACCGACGGGCCGTTCGCCGAAACCAAGGAGCTGGTTGCCGGGTTCTGGATCCTGCAAGTGAAGTCGGAAGAAGAACTGCTGGAGTGGGTCAAGCGCATCCCGTTCAAGGAAGGCGAAGTCGAAGTTCGCAAGGTGTTCGAGCCCGAAGACTTCGCGCCCGCGGTGAAGACCGAAGCCGGCAAGAAAGTGCTGGAAGACGAAAAGAAGTGGTACAAGGAAAAGGGCCAGCGATAGCTCGCTCTTTTCACGCGGCGCGGCGATGGTGTGATTGCCCGCGTGAGCGACATCCACCGCACGATCGAAGCAGTCTGGCGGATTGAATCCGCCAGACTGCTCGCCGGGCTCGCCCGGATCACCCGCGACGTCGGCCAAGCCGAAGAGCTGGCGCAGGACGCGCTGGTAGTCGCAATGGAGCAGTGGCCGCAAACCGGCGTGCCGGACAACCCGGGCGCGTGGTTGATGGCGACGGCCAAGAACCGCGCCATCGACGCGATCCGGCGCAACAAGCGGCTGAAGCAGAAGCAGCAGGAAATCGGGCGCGAAGCGGAGGCCCGGCAAGCCATGACACCCGACCTGGACGACGCCATCGACGACGAAATCGGCGACAGCCTGCTCAGCCTGATTTTCACGGCGTGCCACCCGGTGCTTTCGACCGAGGCGCGGGTCGCGATGACCCTGCGCCTGCTGGGCGGGCTCACGACGCCGGAGATCGCCCGCGCGTTCCTGACGCCCGAGCCGACCATCGCGCAGCGCATCGTGCGCGCGAAGAAGACGCTGGCGGACGCGCAAGTGCCGTTCGAAACCCCGCGCGGCGGCGAGCTGGTGGAGCGGCTGGCCTCGGTGCTGGAAGTGATCTACCTGATTTTCAACGAGGGCTATTCAGCCACCAGCGGTGACGACTGGATGCGCCCCGGCCTGTGTGAAGACGCGCTGCGGCTGGGCCGCATCCTGGCGGAGTTGGCGCCCGACGAGGCCGAAGTGCACGGCCTGGTGGCGCTGATGGAAGTCCAGGCGTCCAGAACGCACGCGCGCACCACCCCCGAAGGCGACCCGATCCTGCTGTTAGAGCAGAACCGCACCAAGTGGGATCGACTATTGATTCAAAGAGGCTTGGCCGCCCTGCAACGCGCCGAAAGGCTCGGAGGCCAGGGCCCATACGTGCTACAAGCCGCTATAGCCGCCTGCCACGCAAGAGCCGCAACCCCCGAACAAACCGACTGGAACAGAATCGCCGAGCTATACGGAAAGCTGGCCGAAACAACCCCATCACCAGTAATCGAACTGAACCGAGCCGTAGCCATATCCATGGCCCAAGGCCCCGAAGCAGGCCTAAAGGTACTCGAAGCCGCCGCCCCCGACCTCGAAGGCTACCACCTCCTACACGCCGTAAGAGGCGACCTGCTGGAAAAGCTGGGCCGCTTCAGCCTTGCCAAAGCAGAGTTTGAACGAGCCGCTGACTTGACTAAGAACAGCCGTGAACGGAGCGTCATGCTGAAGCGGGCGGGGGCTGGCTAGCGTTGCGGGCAAACAGACCTCAGAGGGATCGGGTCTTCAAAGCAATTCCAAATGGAGCCCCAACGAGCTAAAACAGCCCGCCATGCTACGTCGCTTCGTCGAGCGTGTTGAAGAACTGAAGGATCGTCTGGAGGGCAGTCCGAAGGCAAGGGCCAAACTGCTCGCCGAAGCGACCTATGCGACTTACGTTAAGGCAGCGGTTGCAGACGGAGTACTAACCAATCAAGAATTAGCCTACTTAGAGCGAACACGAGTCCAACTAGGTGTAGAGAAAAATGTTGCGGATCGACTTCTAGAAGATCACGTCGTAAGGCACTTCCGAAACCGCATTACAAGCGTCAACTACACCTCGGCAGCCGACGCAATAGAGCTAATAAGGACTGTCCGCACCGACTTGAAGGCCCTCCGAGCTTCTTGGCCGAAGATACGGAGATCTTTGCATCGCGAGATTCTCGCCTACCTCGGTCGCGTCCTTTCAACGCAATGGCTAGACAACGTGATGGACCAAGCCGAAGCCGCTACGTTCAAAAGCATCTGCGACAAGTTTGGACTCCGCTTTGACGAAGTTGCTCAGCATTTCAGAGGAACCGTACAGAATGAGCTCGAAGCGTTCATAGGGGCGAAAGACGCTGCCAACGAGTTGGACACTGCTGATCTGGAGTATGTTGACCGCATTTGCAACGTCTTCGGACTTGGTGCCGCCGTTAAGAATCGCCTGCGTGCCGACATAGAGCGACGAATGGCGGTGGCGTCAGTACGCAAGGGAGAATTTCGACGATTCAAGTCGCCGATCCTTCTGGACGGGTCTGAAAACTGCATCTTTGCAGCGGACCCCGCTCACTTTCTGCAAGCCGACAAGCCATACTCGGAAGTCGGAACGTTTGTGCTGTCGGATCGACGTCTATACTTTGCGCCGTTCGGGGGTGGGCAAAGGTCGCTGCTGCTGAAGCGGATTTTGGCGGTCCAGCCAGCGGACAATGGCGTGCTAGTTCGCGGAAACAAAAAGAATGCATCCGGACTGTACGTTGTGCCTGAGCCTGACCTAGCCTTGGCAACCCTACAAACGGCTGTCTTGATCGAGAAGCGCCACATACAGCCGAACGATGTCGAACGCGATCGGTACATTTCGCAGTCAGTTAGGCACGTCGTATGGCATCGAGATTGTGGCCGTTGCGTCCAATGTGGGGCAACACAACACTTGCATTTTGATCACATCATTCCGTTCTCGCGTGGCGGAGCAAATGTCAGTGAAAACATCCAGTTGCTTTGTGTTGCCTGCAACTTGGCCAAGGGTGCCCGAATCTAGCAACGTGCCATTGGCACCGTTTTCATCGCTTGGTTTGCTACGGGGTCACAGTAGTGACCCCGTGGCATCTTATGGCGGCAACGTTATCGGGTATGTCGAATGAGTGTGTCCAAAAGTACGACAACGACATTAACGATTCGAACGAAGGTATCCGCACACTTCAGCACGCACCAGGTACGCTTGTTCTTGAACATCCATTTTTCCTAATAGCTGATCAATTTTGTTGCGGCATGATGTTCGGCCATCCGTCTGATTTGCCGCGGGATAGATGGCGTTTGCACATCCATGATCTTCGACTCCTTTCTGGTTAGGTCATCGCGACCACTTTGAATCCAGCGTCGCAATCCAACCGCTTGGTTCGGCAATAGCTTGTACAGACTGTTGGGCTACAAAAGAGCGGGCCGTCAAGCTACGAAAGTAGCGGGCCGCCATCGAGGCAGAACGGCTGGCGACAAGCAATGCTCGTGCCAGAATGAGATGCCAACGGCATCGGCTGAGACAGCAAGATCGAAAAAACGGCCGTTACTACGCCAACACTGCAAACTAGGATTCCGTCCGGTTGCCGAAACGGCTGCCGATCAATGGTACGGTTTTGGCTTAGACGCCCGCGCGTACACGTTCATCGCGTAGCGCGTAGGCTGACGGGTCTCAATGACCGGACCTCTGTGCCATCGTCGCCGCTCTATGTTTTCGGCGGAAGTATCTCATACTCAAACGGCACCACGCCACACTGTTTGCATTCTTTGAGTCGCCGAACATCGCCAAATGCCCCAGAGTATCGCTTCCCACACTTGCGGCATCGAACCCGAATCGTTGGGTTTTGTTCCTCAGCGTTTGGCTGAATTGATGGCGTAGAATGTGGAACATTCTGAACTTGACCACTCAAGCTTGATGACGGGACCCCATGGCTAATCGGTGTGTCGTCACTGCCCTCCCCAGCAACTTCCCC
>CAZNBU010000017.1:0-4715 GCA_964571035.1 uncultured Planctomycetaceae bacterium
CTTGCTGGCGGCGTCTGCTTCGCCCTGGACTGTCTTGAGCTTGGGTTCAGCCTGCGGGAGCGTCTGCTTCGCGTCATTGAGCTGCTTCAACAACTCGGTGCGCGTGGGATCGTTCTCCGGTAACCCGTCGAGTTTGTCCTGCAGGTCGTCGACGTCTGTCTTCGCGTCGTCAAGGGCCTTCTGCGCCTCCACGCGGCGCGCAATCGCGTCGGTCAGCAGGTCGGAAGCTTCGTCGCGCGCCTGTTGCAGCGGGTCCAGAGCATTCTTTGCTGCGGTAAACTTGGTCTTCGCGTCGCGCAGGGTTGCCGCCGCCGTCTGCTGTTCTTTCTTCAGCTTCTCCAGCTTGTCGAGCGCAGCCGCCAGCGTGTCGTCGGCTTGCGCCTTGGCTTGCTCCGCGGCTTTCAGCGCTTCCGGCGTGTAGATGTTGGCGGCGATGTTCTTTTCGATTTCCGCCAGCGCTGATTGCGCGTCGTCCACGTTGCGGTTCAGCTCGGGCAGTTTGCGGCGTTGCTCGTCGATACGCGCGTCGAGGTCGTTGAGCTTGATCTTCACTAGGTCGAGACGGCTTGAAGCCTGCGCGCCGACGCGCACGGCTTCGTCGAGGTCCTTGATCTGCGCGTCGTAGGCGGCGCGCTTGCTTCCGTCCTGGTCGTGGAACTCGCTGCCGACCAGCTTGGCGAGCTCAGTGTCCTGGCGCTCGATCGCGGTCTTCAACTCTTCCAGCCGCTTGAACATCGAGCTTGCTCGGCCGATGTCGCCGTCGCGCTCCTTGAGCACGACCTGGTCGCGTGAGATTTCGGTCTGCATGGTTTTGGCGGCGTCGCCGAGCGTGGTGTAGATGCCGGTGCCGCTTTGCCGCCGCCAGTGCGCGATCGCGCCCATGATTTCCTCGCGCGCCGAGACAAGCTGTTCGTCGCTGGGGTTGGTACGGTCGGCGGCGCGGGCGTTGCCGGCTTCGATGCGCAGCTCGGCTTCGCGGATCGCTTTCTTCATCTGCGCTTCGAACTCGATGATCTCGGTCTGCGCGTTGCGGCGCACCTCTTCGCCGCGCAGGGTTTCGAGGCGCTGTGCAAGCTCGCGCAGGCCGCGATCGACCGCCAGCACGCTGTTCTCGGCGCGCAGCGGGTAGCTTTCGGTGTTCAGCCAGTGCAGCGATTCCTTGAAGCGCTCGGCTGGGCTGATGCGCAGCGAACGGAAGTCTTCGTACCCACGGCGGCCGATCAGCGGCGGCCCGTTCTTGTCGAGCAGCGCCCACTGGCCGCGGTTGACGGCGAAGCGGCCGGCGGCGGTCTCGATCATCACCGCGCCGTGGAACACGCGCAGCACGCCGTGCGGCGCGGATTCGAGGCGCAGCAGTGGCACGTCGATGCGGTCATCGCCGCGGCGCACCAGCAGGTCGATCGAGTCGCCCTGCCGCAGCGCGCCCGCGCTTTCCGCCATGGCGGCGGCGTCGGTGGCTTCGTTGCCGTTCCAGGCGACGACCAGGTCGCCGGCGCGCAGGCCGACGCCTTCGGGATCGGCGCCGAACTGGAACCCGGCCCAGCGCTTGACGGCTTCGGTGCAGCGCAGGCCGCCTTGCTCAATGGTGAACAGCGCAGCCAGCGCTCGGCGGCGTTCGGCCTCCGCGTTTTCGGGCCAGACGGCTTCCACGCGGTCGGTTGCGGCGAGGTCGAACTCGGCGCCGGAATCGCTGCCCAGCTCATCTTCCTGCACCGCGATCACGAATGCGTGACCCGCGGACGTGAAGCGACCCCAGACTTCGCCCGCGTGCAGTGTCAGCACCTCGCGTGCTTCTTCGCGCGGGCGTTGCAGCTCGACGTCGGTGCCGCCCGCCAGCAGCAGGCGGTTGCTGCCATCGATTTGCAGCAACACCTGCGCGCCGGGGCTGGTCTTCACGTGGTCGCCGACGCGCACGCGGCCTTCGGGCGGCAGTTGCGCCTCGCCGACCAGCACGGTTGCGCGCACGTCCGGCGGCGCGACGTAGGCGCCGACGCGGTGGAACATCAACATCATCGCAGCAATGCCGACCACCTGCACCCACAGCGCCGCGGTGGGGGGCAGGGCCAGCGCGTGGTGCGGGTTGCGCGAGCGCACGTTCACCGACACCGCGGAGAAATCGTACTCGGGGCTGTCGAACAGCTCCTTGATCGCCTGCGACTGCGAGCGCAGGTCATCCAGCCGCTTCTGCGCGATCTTGTCCCTCACCAGGCCGCGCTCGAATTGCGAGGTCTCGTCGGCATCCATGCGGCCGTCGATGTAGCGGCGCATCTTGGCTTCTTCGGGTGCGGGGCCCTTTTCGCCGCGGCGCATGCCGCTGGCGAGCTTTTCGGAGGCTGAGTTGATCAGCGACTCCATGTGCGCCGTCGATTCACCCGCCCAGCGCGCAATCGTTTCGGGCGAAAACCCAAGGCGGTAGTGCAGGCACAGCAGCTCACGCTCGGCTGCGCTCACGTGATACGCAAAGTAGTGCACGCGGGCGCCGAGGCCCGGGATGCCGTCGCCTACCACTTTCATCGAATCATCGGCGCGGATCGCGCGGATGCGGCCTTCGCTGATGCTGGCGACGAGATCTTCCTTGCTCATGCCGGTGCGTTCAAGCACCTCGTCCACCTGGTAGCTTTGCGTGGCGCGCTTGGGCTGGGCGCTCGCGTCCAGAACTTCGCGGTAGCGGGAGCGCACGGTGCGCAGCGCGGCTTCAATCGCGAACTCGAACACCTCATCGTCGCTCTGTGAGCGCGCGGCGGCGCGGGATTGCGCGAGGATGTCCACCAGCACGTCTTCAACCATGCGGTCGAACGGCGCCTTGCGGTCGGGGATCAGCGCCGTGCAGTAGTCCACGACCGCCTTGCCGTAGCGGCGCAGCAGGCGGTTCACGCCGCCCGGGCGCCCAGCCAGCACATCGCGGATTTCGGCTACAGCCGGCGTCATTGGGCTTCCCCTTCGATGCCCTCGATATTGAACAATGCTTCTACGAACCGGTCGGCGTCAAACGGCTGCATGTCTTCCAGTTTCTCGCCCAAGCCGACAAACTTAACGGGGACTTCAACCTTTTCGTTGATGCTGAGCACCGCGCCGCCCTTGGCTGTGCCGTCGAGCTTGGCGAGAAACAGGCCTGTCACTTCGGCGGCTTGCTTGAACATCTGGGCCTGGTTGACGGCATTCTGGCCGGTCGTCGCGTCGAGCACGAGGATCGTTTCGTGCGGCGCGCCCTCGATTTTCTTGGCTGCGCAGGCGTTGCGGATTTTGCGCAGCTCGTCCATCAGGTTTTTCTGCGTGTGCAGGCGGCCGGCGGTGTCCACCAGCAGCACGTCGGCGCCGATTTCAAGCGCGCGTTCAGCCGCGCGGTGGGCTACGCTGGCGGGGTCAGCCCCGTCGGCGCCGGTGACGATTTCGCAACCGATGCGCTCCGACCACGTCTGCAACTGCGTGACGGCGGCTGCGCGGAAGGTATCAGCGGCGGCGAGCACGACGTGGCGGCCGGACTGCTCTAACCAGTACGCAAGCTTGGCAATGCTGGTGGTCTTGCCCGCGCCGTTGACGCCGACCACTAGGATGACGGTGGGGGGCTTGTCGCTGAAGTTGACGTTGTTGCCTCGGTGGGTGAGGCGCTTTTTCAGGTCGCCGCGCAGGAAGGGCAGGATGTCGGTGGTGGTCTCGACTTTGCCGGCTTTCCATCCGCCGCGCAGCACATCCATAAGGAAGTCGGTGGTCTCGACACCGAAGTCGGACTCGATCATTGCTTCTTCAAGTTTTTCGAGGATGTCCTCATCAATCTTCTGGCCCAGCCCCACAATCCCCAGCACGCGGCGATTCAGCACCATGCGCGTCTTGCTGATCGCGCGCGTCAGCTTGGCGAGCATGCCCTTCTTGGGTGCGGGTTCTTCGACCGCGTTGGGATCGGCGACTTCGGCGTCCGATTGCCGATTGCCGATTGCCGATTGCCGGTCCTTCTTCTTTCCGAAGATTCCCAAGGTCAAACCTTTTGCGGGCAGTGCGTCTGGAAGACTTTGTCCAGCACTCCGTTAACGAAGGCGCCGGAGCGCTCGGTCGAGTATTTCTTGGCCAGTTCCACTGCCTCGTTGATCGTCACCTTGGGGGGCACGTCGAACATGTGCAGCAGCTCAAACGCCCCCATGCGCAGGATCGCGCGGTCGACGTACGGCATGCGGGAGATCTGCCAGTTGGTGGCTGCTTCCTGGATGGCTTTGTCGAGATCCGCCTGGCGCTCGCGCACGCCGGTGGCGAGTTCGCGGGCAAGCTGGGTGACGCCGTATTCGGCGCGTTCGACTTCAAGCACGTCGCGGACTTCGTCAGCTTCTGAGTCAGGGCGCGCGACATCCAGCGCGTACAGCAGCTTCAGGGCCAGCTCGCGTGCCTGGGTGCGGACGTCATCGGTGGGCGCGCTGTCCATGCTTTCTATATACACGGCATGGGGGCGGCGGCAAAGGCGGGAGGACGCTGGCTACTTCTTTGACTTTGTCTGCTTGAGCAGGTTCACCATTTCGATTGCGGCGACGGCTGCGTCGAAGCCTTTGTTGCCCGCCTTGGTGCCGCAGCGCTCAATCGCCTGCTCCAGGTTGTCCGTTGTCACGACGCCGAAGATGCACGGCACGCCTGTGCTTAGCCCCGCCTGCGCGATGCCCTTGGCGGCTTCGCCTGCGACGTAGTCAAAGTGCGGTGTTGATCCGCGCACTACCGCGCCGAGGCAGATCACC
>CAZNBU010000017.1:4725-17135 GCA_964571035.1 uncultured Planctomycetaceae bacterium
GCGTCGTATTTGCCGCTGGCTGCCATGTCTTGCGCAGCCACCGGGATTTCGAACGCGCCCGGCACCCACGCCAGCGTGGTGTTTTCGAGTTTGCCGCCGTGGCGCTTGATCGCGTCCAGTGCGCCCGACACCAGCTTGTCGACGAGGAATGAGTTGAAGCGTGCAGCCACCAGCGCAAAGCGCGCGCTGCCCGCGACGAGGTTGCCTTCAATGATCTTGCCCGGTTGATCCATGGTGTTCCGGTGTGTCAGAAAGGGCGGAAATTGTACCGAGGGGCGTTACGCGCGCAACGACCCCGGAGGTGTCCATCCCCAATCGGCGACGCGATTTCCGCCACGACCGTTGACGGGGTGCGAAACCGCCGTAGCATCGTGTGGTCCCCCCTTCTGTATAAACCCCTGCATGTGGCTGTTCCGCTGTTTGTGGCGTTTCGGCTGCGCTGGAATGATTGGAACTATTGGAACGTCGATGCGTGTAACAGTTACACGTGTGCTGGAAACAGAGGTTCCGGTCACTAGGCATAAAAGGCTTGAAGTACAAGGTTTAGGAAGTCAAATGGGATTGGCATAGCGTTCGCTGTAGCATTGCCGGGTACCGTTTGAAGGCAATCCCCGACACCGGTGCAGACCGGATCGCAGGAGAAAACTCATGAAGCGTGTAGTAGCCATGTTTGCCGTCGGAACGTTCTTCGTGCTGCTGGGTTGCAGCTCTGACGGCATCGAATTCAACGGCCAGGCGGAAGTGCAGCAGTTCCCCGTGCGCACGACGCCGATTATTCACTACAACCTGCCGACTGAAATCATCGACCTGGTCACAGGCGATGCTTCGCTGGACTGGCAGCCGTACGTGAACATTGACGACACGACGTTTACCGAACTCGGGATCGGGTACGACAACTGGGGTATGGTCATGACCAGCTACCAGTGCGCCGACAATCCGACCTGCCGCACGCCGGCTGAAACGCCGGACTGGCAATTTATGTTCAACGGCGGATACACGCCGGCGGGCCTGACCGGCAACATCGTATGGCCGCCCGGCGGCGGATGGCCGCACCCGCAGATCCAGACGGGCGGCACGGTCGATCACGTGATTGCCGGGTGGATCATGTCGATCATGAACCAATGGTTCCTGCGCGACCCGGTAGGCGCGGACATCCCGGCGCCGCCGAACGGTCAGCCGCCGGTGCCGATCGAATCGGTCGGTTTCAGCAGTATGCTGATTTCGATTCACGAGGTTGCCGCGGCGACATCCGGATTTTCTGCGCTGCTCGGCAATGTGCCTCCGGCGGGAGCGCAGCAGGAAACTGGCGACCCAGGCACGGGCCTCAATGGCAAGCCGCGCGTGCAGCCGCCGATCAACAACGTGATCAGCTTTACCTACGGCGACGACGCCCTTGCGCCGGTGGGTCTGCTGGGAATGGCTTGGCAGGAGGCCTGGGCACAGAACGATCATGTTGAAACCAACGTTTCCTCCGTGTCCAACGTGCGGGTGATCATGAACGGTGTACCGGTGCCGGATTACTTCGGCGGCGGGTCTGTCCCCAGCACGACGAGCGGCGGCGGCGGAGTTTTCACCAAGCGTATGATCGACGCGTGGTGGCAGACGACCGACGGCAACCCGATCGTTCCAATCGACAACGGGTTGATCTTCTCCTACTACTCAGCCGTCATAGGTTGCCACCTGATCGGTTACGGGGTGGGGCTTATCGACAGCTCGTTTACTTCGCCGGGCGTGATTACGGACCAGGAAGACATCATGGCGCAGAGCGCGGTGCTGGACATGACGGCGTTTATCGCCGCCGAGAAGGAGTTCCAGTTCGTGACGGAAGACCTGATGCGCATGCAGGACGTGGTCAACGGCGACTGGACTGCGCCAGGACCGCTCAGCACGCTGCCGGGCTCCGACCGCGGTCCATAGGTCGGGCGGAGTTGTAGTACGAAGTACAAGTGCGGATGAACCCTGAACCGCGAAAGCGGATGCAAACTAAGGAAGAAGATCATGCTGAAGCTCATGCGATGGATTCCTGCCCTGGTGGGCGCAGCCGGACTCGGGTTGCTCTCGCTGGCGGGCTCTGGTTGCGACGGCAAGTTCGCGGGGCCCCCGGGCGGGTCGGCAATCGGCACACCGGGCACGCACCCGCTGTTTGGCGTAACGCCGTTCACGTTCTCGGCTGAGAATCCTACCGAGACCGGGTTCTACAACGACGTTTGGTACATTGACCCGGGCCGTGACGCTGACGACAACGTGGCCGGCCAGATCATCATCATTGCCGACAGCATCCAGGCGATGCAGACGGCCAACTTCTCCGGGTTCCTGACCAACCTAACCGACCCGTTACACATTGAGGTCAACTTCCAGTACCCGACGATGCTGTCGTTCATGAGCCAGTGGTTCAGGCGCAACGGTGACGGGTCGCGCATCAAGGAGCGTGACGCGTTCGGGTTCCTCGTCTGGTCCTCCAAGAGCCTCGACATCAACTTCCTGACGGCCCCGACAGAGCCGTTCTTTACGCCTCCCCCGGTGCGCTTGGTATATGGTGTTGCCCGTTTGACCTACCCGAACGGGTTACCCGGCAGCGTACTGGCAGGCTGGACTTCCCCACCGTGGACACAGCCGGGTGAGTTCCCGCCGCCGCAGAACCGCTTCCTTTCGAAGAACTTCAACGAGTTGGGCTTGGTGACCCTGACCAAGCTGCTGCCGGCCGGCTCGCCCCAGTTGACGCAGTCGCTTGGGCTGCCGCTGGCCGACAATCCGGACAACGAGAACGTTGAGAACGCCGGCACCATCCCCATCCAGGCGGTGGTCGGCGGGACGTTCTCGACCATTACCGCCCCGACGGGCGTGTTCGGCGACCTGTATGCGTTGGACTTCAAGCGCGCCCCGGTGATCAAGCCGACGACCCCCGGCCATACCGAGTTCGAGGCGGCGGTTGAGTACTCGCGCCACATGGGCTCGCTGCAGGCGAACCTGGTGTCGCAGATGATCGGCCTGGCGTCGGGCAAGCCGGGCACCCTGACCGACCCTGACCAGATCGTGTGGCAGAACGGTTATGGGTACACCTTCGAGCAGAAGGACCTGGAAGAGCTGAACACGAAGCATCTCCCCGGCAAGGACCGCGACCCCAACGTGGTCATCCCGTAGTCCAATCGGTGTGCAAGGGTGATACGGAACTGGAACAAGGCTGAAACCATGAAGATCAAAACTTCCATCTGCGCAGTAGCCCTGCTCGCGGTGTCCATGGCTGGAACCGCGGCAGCAGAAGTGCGCAACGTCGTGTCGTACCGGACCACGATCCAGCGCATTTCGGAGTACGCGCAGATTGTGGTGGTGGGCAAGCTCGACCGTGTCGAGAACGTGCAGCTGGCCGAAGTCGGGCCGGACGCCGCGCAGTGGCCGCGCCGCCACGAGGGCAAGACCCAGGACGGCGAAAACAACGTGCGCCGCGACGGCATCCTGACCGTTCAGCAGGTGCTGAAAGGCGAAGCGGGCAATGAGCTGCGCTTCGTCAGCATCCGCCAGTTGAAGTTCGAGAACTATGACGAAGACCTGCGCACCGAGAACGCGGTGTGGTTCCTTGCCAAGCGCCCGGGCGACGACCGCCTGATCGTGTTGGCGGAAGAGCGCGGCGCGATCACCGGCAGCGACGTCAACGGCAACTTCACCAACGCCGTGGACTTCGTCCGCGATCACCTGGCCGGCAACGCGGGCATTGACCGCATGCTGGACGCTATCGACCTCAAGGGCGGCCGCCTGTCGATCGACTGCGCGCTGGACCTGTCGTGGTACCCGGAGCACTACACCGAGGCCATGACCGAAACCCAGAAGCAGCGCATCGTCAGCCTTGCCAACCTGAGCCCTGTGGGCTCGCGGGAGCGCAACGAGCTGATCACCTGCATCGGCCGCTACAAGCCTGAAGGCGGGCACAACGCGCTCATGACGCTGGTGCTGAACGACCACAACTGGTCCACCACCAGCCTTGGTTGCTGGGCGCTGGAAGAGATCGACCGCGGCGCCGCCATCCGCGCGCTGATTGCCGAGTGGCCCAACGCCAAGGACGACAAGGGCCGCCAGACCGCGATCGTTCGCGCCCTCGGCCTGATCCGCCCCAAGGCGGAAGGCGCGCTGGGCTGGGCCCCGGGCCACGACACCACCGAGCAGCGGACCCAGACGCTCGAGATCGTGGGCGGCCTGCTGAACTCGGGCACCGACAAGACCCTGTTGCGCGAGGCGCTGATCGCTTCGCGTGACCTGCGCACCGAGCAGGAGCACATCCCCGCGCTCAAGAAGCTGATTGACGAGCGCGAGACCAACGGCCTTGGCGACGCCGAGATCAAGGCGGCCATCATTGCGCTGGCGGCGGCGCGCAAGATTGTGAAGATCGAAACGGGCTACGCCCAGGCGATCTACGCCCGGGAGTACCTGAACGAGCTGGCGGAAGCCGACCCGATCCTCGGGCAGGTGATCAAGCCGGCGTTGCTTACACCCTGGACCATGTTGATTACAGGTGCTGACGGCCGCGGCCATTGATTGGTGACAGCAAGCGACCGCAACCCCGTGAAGCAAGAACCATTGGAAGGAAACCTGTCATGAAGAAGATCCTGGCAACACTGGCAGCAGCGATAGCGCTCAGCCTGTTTGCCCAGTCCGGCCACGCGGCATTCACGCTGTATGACCTGGCACGGGATTCGATGTACATCGCACGCGGCGAGTTCACGTCGCTGCAGCGCACCGGCGAAGGCGACCTGCTGACGCTGCGCTGCAACACGTGGATCAAGAACTGGAGCGGCGCGACGCTTGAAGAAGGCGCAGAGGTTGTGCTGCAGCCCTTCGAGAAGCACCGGGCCGATGGCGCCTTGGGCCGCGACGTGATTGTCGGGTTCAACGTCATCAACGGGAAGTACTACTTCAACAACTCCCCGTACGCCTGGCGCAGCTTCTACTTTGAAAGCAGCGACCACGCCGCGGACGGCCTGAACCGTAACGAGCAGGCGCTGCGGAACTTCGTCAACATCAACCGCCCGTATGACGAGGCGATCCGCAACGAGCTGCGCAAGCGGCTTGTCCTGCAGTCGCTTCAGTACGAAGGCGAGTGGGACGAAGAGCGCTTCCCGGGCCTCAAGGACGCCTGGACCGCTGAGCTGCTGAACCAGATGAGCTGGGCCGGCACCGTGGCTGCCCGCGACGCCGCCAAGGCGTTCGTGGACCACCCGGTGTTCCGCTGGACGCTTAGCGACACGCAGATGCAGCAGGTCGGCCTGCTGCTCAAGGGCTCGCACCCCGGCAGCATCGAGCGCTCGTTCATGCTTGAGATCGTGCGTCGCAACCCGGAAGTGCACCCGGATCTCAACACCATGCTGATCATGCTGCGCGAAGAGAGCATGGACTTCTGCGTCGGCAAGCTCGCTGTGCTGTTCCACCAGCACGAGAACCGCGAAGCGGTCATCTCGGCGGTCGGCGATATGGCCGTGCAGCGCGAGAACAAGCAGGCGCGCGTCAACGCCTTGCAGACCCTGGCTGCGCTGGCGGACAACACCGGCCTGCCGTACGTCCACACCGTGCTGAGCGCCGAGCAGGCGTTCGGCAACGACAAAGAGAAGTTCGACAAGGACGCCGTGCGCGGCGCCCTGAAGGCCCTGAAGAAGATGCGCGACACCAGCAGCGAGGCGGTGCTCGAAAGCTACCTCGCCAGCGAGCAGTGCAAGGCAAGCTGGGAGTTGACCCGCCGCGCGTGGATTGCGTACTCGCTGATCGACAGCGACAACACCAACGCACGCATCACCAACCTGGTCAACGTCGAGAAGAACAGGGGCGAGCAGAAGGACAAGCGCCTGCTCCAGTTCATCGGGAACCTGCTGCCGGCCACGCCGCAGCACCCGAACCAGGAGGTCAAGCGCGAGATCGTCCAGGTCTTCAACGAAGACTAGACCGCACCGCAAACCCAACGGCCGGGACATTGTCCCGGCCGTTTGCGTTAGTTGCCCGAAGGCGACCGGTACGCGCGCAGCATCGGCATCAGGTCAAGCCGCGCACCGCTGTTGCCGGTGTGCGATGCTGCCGCAGGCTCATAGTCCAGCGACTGAAGCACCCACGCGGCGTCCACCCGCGCAAGGCAAAGGCGCGCGCGAACCTCGGTCGCGCCGATGAGGTACGAGAACAGCACCGTCACCCGCGCAGCCGCACGCGGCATCCACGCCAACTCGGCGGCGCCATTGGCAAGCCCGCCCAGCGCGGCTTGCAGGAACTCGGCGTCGTCGGTCGAAAGCAACCGTGACGGGCCTTCAGACAACGCAATCCCGGCAAACGGCCTGTCCTGCCGCAGGCTGGCGTGCATGCCGTCGATCAGCGGCATCACGGGCGAAGTGTTACCCGGCGCAAGCAGCGTCAGCAGCGTCTCGCTGCATGTGTACCCCTCATGCGAAGCCTGCGGCCCGCGCAGGCTCATGCCACCCTGATTGAGCACGGTGCTGCGGGTGTGCGGGCCCAGCAGGCTCTCACTCACGTCCACGCGCAGCTCGCCGGGCGCGTCAAGCTCGATCATCCAGCGCGCGGCGAGGTAGCCGTCGCGGCGCTCCGCAGTGGGGGGCGAGAAGCGGCGCCACGCCGCCAGCAGCAACCCGTCATCCGAGACGTCGGTGTGCGACTCCAGCATCGCGCGGCAGGCGGCTTCCATCGTCGGCACACTTGGGCCCATGCCGCGGTCAAACGGGCTGATCGAGAACGAGTAGCCCCCGCACTCGTTGAACCACTGCCGCGAGTTGCCCGATGGCGCGGGCTCCGCGTTGCCCCAAGCCGAGTTCGCGGTGTGCGTGTCGGCGGGCCAGCGCTGCTGCACCGCCAGCAATAGCTGCGCCCGGGTGCGGTCTTCACGCCACGGCTCAGCCAGCTCTTTCTCAAGGCGCGTCAGGGTGTCGGCGACCAGGATCGCGGCGCCTCGATTCGCCTGGATGCTTTCCAGCGTGATCGCGCTGCCGTCGTAGCTGCGAATCGTCGTGAGCGTGGGCTCCGGCACGTCGCCCGTGCCGCCGCTGCTGCGGCACCCCGCCGCCAGAAGCAAGCAACCGATGATCACGCGCCCGCGCATGCGGCCCATTCTAGCGGCGCTGCCCGCCAAGCCTAATCATTCCCGGGCGCCTTCTTCTCCGGCGCCGGCGTATCGAGCGCCTTCAGGATCTCCGTCGCGCGCTGGTAGTCGTACAGTGAGCTGCGCATCACGAGTTGCCGGTCCACGTGCGTGCCAAGCTGCACGCTGCCCGCGCGCAGTTCGCGCTCGAACATCTCGCGCAGCGTGCGCGCCGCGGTTGCGGGGTCGATGAAGATCAGCTTGATGGTGCGCGTCTCCTCGGCGTAAGCGGGCACTTCATCGTGGCGATCCAGCAGCCGCAGACGCTCGCTAAGGCGATCCAACTCGTCGCGCCGCCCGCTGAACAGCAGCACGTTCGCGGTTTCGTGCGCGGTGGCTTTCCAAGTTTCGTTCTTCTCGCGCAGGCGTTCCAGCGCCGCCAATGCGCGCGGGGCGGGCACCACGCGCAGCGCGCGGTCCATGGCGGTTACGTCGTCGGCACGCTCAACACCCTGCTCGGCGGTCTGCGCGACTTCCCACGCGGCGCGCAGCCGGTCGGCATAGTCGGTCACAATCAGCGAGTGCGTCGTCTCAAACACCTCAACCGCGCCCGCGCCCGGCGTCAGGCGAGATTTGATGCGCGTCGCAACCTCCACCGCAGACACACGCCGTAGCCGGATCGTCAACCCGGCAAACAGTGTCGAGCCCAGCTCATCGGGGTGATCGAACAGTGGCGCATTGCGGGCCGCCCCGGCTGCGTCATAGAGCTGGTACGTCGGCCCCGGCAAACCGCCGATCTCGAACGCCACCAGCCCGCAGCGCCGCAGCAACTCAAACAGCAGCACCGTCTTTTCGGCCTTGGTGGCAGGCTCAACGTGCACCGCGGTGATCGTGCGCTGGCTGCCGGTGGCAGGGTCGCGCAGCACTTCGCCGTCGTACATGAACCCGCATCCGATCGACTTCTGCGCCCACATCAGCACGTCGCCGATGGGGGCGTTGCGGAAATCGGGCTTAGCCGGCGGGTCCTGCGCGGTGGCAGGCGCCACCAGCAGCCCGGCGAGCAGTAATAAAGGAAGGAAAAGTCGTTTCATGCCGCCACCTCCACCGGCGCCCTGCGACGCCGCTTCCACAACCCGATCACAACCCCGGTCATCAACAGCACACCGCCGATCAGTTGCAGCAGGTCCATCCTGCTCTCCCGGAACACCTCGAACTCCGCCCGCAACAGGTACATGATCACCAGCGCAAGGATCGGCTCGCCAAGAATCGTCAGGTTCACGTAGAACACAGGCACATATCGCACCACGTAATGAAACAGCGAATGGCCGATCAGCGTTGGCACCAGTATCGCCAATCCCAGCCAAATCCACTGATCGCCGCGGTAGTCCAGCAGGTTGTCGCCCGCGAACAGCGCCGTTACGAGGCACGTCAACCCGCCGATCCAGTACAGCGCCGCCAGGTAGCCCATCAGCGACATCCGCGGGCGCAGGCGTCGCCCGGCGCTGTAGCTCAGCACGATCGCCAGGCCGCACGCCAGCACCAGCGCGTCGCCCACCAGGTGCGCCGGGTCAAAGGAATAGTCGTGCCAGACAAAGATCGCCAGCCCGGCGATCGCGACCGCCGAAGCCAGCAGCATCCGCCGCGTGATCTCCTCTTTAAGCCACAGCGCGCCGATGGCAGCGCCCATCAGCGGCTGTACGCCCAGCAGCACGACCACGCTCTCCTTGCTGGTGTGCTCAAAGGCAAGGTTGAACAGGCCGAAGTGAAACCCGTACAGCAGGCCGGAAAACACCAGCCAACCGCGCTCGCCCGCCCGCAACCCGCGCCAGTCGCGCCACAGCGGCGCGGCTGCAAACGGCAGGATCAGCGCGCCCACAGCCAGCATGCGCCACGCGGCCAACGCAAACGGCGGCACGCCCGCCAGCAGGATCAGCGGCGGCGCGGTCGCTACAGCAAGCATGCCCGCAAGCAGGGCAAAGGCAGGCAGTCGCCCCATGTGGGCAGTTTGCGTCGGCGCGGGCAGCCCGCAACGGGGGTTTGCATCCGGCGGGGTCGGCGGCGTACACTGCAAGGGCATGCTTCTCTTTCACCAACTGCAGGAATACGGTTGCGAATCCCTGCACGTCACCAACGACGCCGCCAGCGGACTTGAGGCGCTGATTGCCATCCACAGCACGCGCCGCGGGCCGGCCTTCGGCGGCATTCGAACCCTCACCTACAAAACCCAGAACGCCGCCATCACCGACGCGCTGCGCCTTTCGCAGGCCATGAGCCGCAAAGCCGCCGTAGCCGACCTGCCGGTGGGGGGCGGCAAGGCAGTCGTGATCAACAAGCCGGCGCTCAACCGGCAGGCGGTGTTCCACGCGCTGGGCCGCGAGATCGAGAAGCTGGGCGGCACGTTCTTTACCGGCCTCGACGTCGGCACCACACGCGAAGACCTGCACGCGGTCGCCGAGAAAACCAAGTACGTCGCCCGCGACCTCGACTTCGGGCGCGCCACCGCGCGCGGCGTACTCGCCGCGATCCGGGCCGCCTTGCAGCACCACTTCGATGACGACGACCTGCAAGGCCGCACCGTGGCTGTGCAGGGCCTTGGCGGCGTCGGCATGGAACTCGCCATGATGCTCAGCGAAGCGGGCGCCGAGCTTTTCATCGCCGACACCAACGAAACCCGCGCAGCCGAAGTCGGCGAGCAGCTCGGGTGCGAAGTCGTAAGCGCCGCGCGTGTACTGGCTGCCAACGTGGATGTGCTGTGCCCGTGCGCGCTGGGGGCGGTGTTCACCGAGCGCAACGTGCCAAGCCTGCGCTGCGCGATCATTGCGGGCTCGGCCAACAACCAGCTCTTGAAGCCGGTGGTCGCGAACGAGTTGATGGACGCGGGCATCGTATGGGTGCCCGATTTCGTGGCGAACGCGGGCGCGCTGATCAAGGGCGTGCGCGAGCATCTCGCGGGCAAAGAGGTCGGGTTCGAGGTGGTGGACCAGATCCAGCAGACCACACTGTCGGTGCTGGAGCGCGCCGAGGGCGAAGGCAAGTCCACGCTTGAAATCGCCGAGGCGATCGCGCGGGAGCGGCTGTCATGACGGTCGGGCGTCTGGCGCCGACGCCGTCGGGGTACCTGCACCTCGGCAACGCGCGCAGTTTTCTGCTGGCATGGTTGTGGGCGAAGCAGCAGGGCGGACAAATCCTGCTGCGCATAGAAGACATAGACAAACCCCGCTGCAAACCCGAATACACCCAAGCCGCCATAGAAGACCTGCACTGGCTAGGCTTGAGCTGTGATAACCAGAGAACAGGAGCCGGGCCTGTCCGACGTAGCCTTGGCGAAGTCGGAAGCGCCAGCGAAGGGCCGATGCCGCCTGTACCCTTGGAATACATCCAAAGCACCCGAACCGAACTCTACCGCCAACACCTGACCCAACTGATCCAGCAACACCAAGCCTACCCGTGCACCTGCACACGCAAGGACATCGAAGAAGCCTCCAGCGCCCCGCACGGCGACGAAGGCGCAATCTACCCCGGCACATGCAGAGGCCGCTGGAAGGACGCCAAGCAAGCCAAAGCCGAAACCGGGCGCGAACCCGCCTGGCGTTTCGCATGGGACGGGCCGCCGGTGAAGTTCCGCGATGAAGTGCAGGGCGAAGTCACGGTGGACCCGAAAGCGCTGGGCGATTTCGTGCTGTGGCGCCGCGACGACCTGCCAAGCTACCAACTGGCGGTGACAGTAGACGACGCGCTGCAAGGCGTAACGCAAGTGCTGCGCGGTCGTGACCTGCGCACCAGCACTGCGCGCCAACTCGCGCTGTACGAAGCGCTGGGGTTGCCCGCACCAAAGCAGTGGGCGCACGTACCGTTCCTGCAAGACGCCGGCCGCCGCATGGCCAAACGCGACGGCGACCTGTCTATCAAATCCCTGCGAGAATCCGGAGCAGAGGCAAGCAAGCTCATAGGGTATCTAGCCTGGAGCGCGGGGGTGACCAAAGCAAACAAACCGGCGGCCGCCATCGACCTGGTTGATTCATTCAACATAGCACACGTCGGAAGCGACGACTTCGAACTAAGCGCGTTCGATGCGTGAAGCAGGAGCCCGAAGCGCAAGCGAAGGGCCGACTGGACCCCTGACGACCGTTCCCCGTGCAGAGACAGGCACAGTAACCACGGGTAAACACAGGTAAACACGGGTCGTATCCGGCACGCAAACGCGTGTTCAACCGCAATCACCCAACAACGCATGCAGGAAAACCTGTCGGTCCTGGATCCGGCCCTTCAGGCCGTTTCCGTATGACATGGCATTGCGATTCGCATTGCGTGTTCATTCGTGTTCACCCGTGGTTGATTTGCCTCGCTCTGCGCCAGCGAGGGTTCATTCGGCCCTTCTGCTTTCATGCGTCGAACGGCGAACATCTGCCGCTTGCGGCTTTTGCCATCAACCATCAACCATCGACCATCAACTCGCACCCTACGGCGCTCTTGGATGCGGCGGGAACCAGACCTCTTCCATCAGGCGCTCGTACAGCTCCAGCATTGTGGTGGCGCCGCGGTTGGTCCAGCAGCGCGCCCAGTTGTACGGCATCTTGCCCGGGGTTGGACCCTGGAAGTCGTCCGACTCCACCGGCGGAGTGTCCTCCAATAGCCGGCGGTAGGTGTCCGGATCCTTCGCGTGGATCAACCCGTTGGCGGCTAACACCTTCTGCATCAGGTTGCAGAACATCAGCCACTGGTCGGGGTAGCGGAAGGGCATCCAGGCGCCGAACCCGACGTCGATGAACTTCTGGTCCATCGCCAGCAGCGTGTGCAGCACTACGGCTACAGCGCGGTTTTCCAGAAACGCGCGGCGCTCATCGACTTCGACGGCGCGGTCAGCCGCTTGCGACATGTGCTCGCGCCAGGCTTTGGTGGTGCGCGGCACGATCTCCGAGCAGCGAACGCCGAGGCGCAGGATGATTTCGGGTTTGACGTTGGCTGCGATCTCTTCGCCGCGCAGGACCTTCATGGATTCGGCGAACATCGTCTGTTGCAGGGTAAGCGCCTGCTTGAACAGCTCGGCGCATTCGAGATCGACGCGCTTGAGCAGGTCCAGGCGGTCTCTGGCGAAGGGGGACTCAAGGGTCTTGTCGCCCGGGATGGGATCGGGGTGCTTGTCGTAAAGCAGCTTGGAGTAAAGCTTGACGGGCGAGCCGTCCGCCATCTCGGTCGCCTCAAACTCCTCCATGGTGGGGAAAGGCGTGCCGTCAGGAGTGCGAAACCCCTTGGTGGTACCGATGGATAGGTATGGGTTTTCCATAACCGTGGCACGGGCGCCCTCGCCCGTGTAGCCCTCTACCCCCAGGAACCGGCGGACACACGTCAG
>CAZNBU010000018.1:0-17035 GCA_964571035.1 uncultured Planctomycetaceae bacterium
CGCCGGGGATCAGAGTCTTGGGCCCGATCAAACCCACTTCCGCGCCCAGCTTGCGCAGCCCCCAGATGTTGCTGCGCGCGACGCGCGAGTGGGTGATGTCGCCGACCAGCGCGATCTTTTTGCCCGCGAGGTCGCCGAACTTCTCGCGCATGGTGAAGATGTCGAGCAGGCCCTGCGTCGGGTGCTCGTGCGTGCCGTCGCCAGCGTTGATCACACAGGCGTCGAGGCTGCGGGCGAGCAGCGCCGGCGCGCCGGCTTGCTGGTGGCGCACTATCACGATATCCACGCCCATCGCTTGCAGGTTGCGGCCGGTGTCCACCAACGTTTCGCCTTTGACGGTACTGCTGGCTTCCTTGGCGATGTCCACAAGGTCAGCCGACAGGCGCTGCGCTGCCAGGCTGAAGCTGGCTTTGGTGCGGGTGCTGGGCTCAAAGAACAGGTTGAGCACAACTTTGCCGCGCAGGGCGGGGGCCTTCTTGATGCTGCGTGTGCTGATTTCCTGGAACCCGCGCGCGGTGTCGAGTACGCGCAGGATTTCGTCGCGGGAAAGCTCTTCGAGACCGAGCAGGTCTTTTCGGGTCCAGCGCGGAGGCGCTTCGGTGGTCATGCGCGCCCCCTGGGGACTGTCCCCGAAGGGGACTGTCCCCGCTTCTGGAGCCGGGTTGAGGCAGCCCAACTACGGGGACAGTCCCCAACTGCGGGGACAGTCCCCGGCAAAAAAATAGCGACGCTTCTCGCGTCGCTGTCTTCTTGCCGGCATGCACTTCGCTTCAACCTGTGCTCTCCGTTGCTGGCGTTGGCAAGGTTTATAGTTCCTTCACCGACACATGCAATCGGCGGTAACAGTTGAGAGTTGGAAGTTGGTAGTTGATGGGCTCTGTATGGCGGTCTGCTTCGCGCCTGGCGACCATCAACTACCAACTATCAACTTGTCCCCTAGACTGCTGCCATGGACCTTGCGGGCAACCTTCAGCGGGTACGGGAGCGCATCGCCACAGCCTGCGCCCGTGCCGGGCGAGCGGCGAGCGACGTTACCTTGATTGCCGTCACCAAATCGGTGGACGCCGCTGCCGTGCAGGGCCTGATTGACCTTGGTGTCGAGCATCTGGCTGAGAACCGGCAGCAGGTTGCTTCCGAGAAGTTCCCGCACGTGCCGGGGTTGCGCGCAGACAAGCGCCCCACGCCGCACTTCATCGGCCCGCTGCAACGCAACAAGGTCAAGCGTGTGCTGGAGTGGTTCGATGTGATTCACAGCGTGGACTCATTCAAGCTCGCGCAGGAGATCAGCAAACGCGCAGCCGAACTGGACCGCACCGTCGGCATCTTTGTCGAAATCAACGTAGCCGGCGAGGAGCAGAAGCAGGGTCTGCCGCCAACTCAAGCCGAGAGCGTCATCCGCGAGATTCTCACGCTGCCACGCCTACACCTGTGGGGGCTGATGTGCATGGCGCCGTACTCCGACAACCCCGAAACCGCCCGCCCGCATTTCCGGGCGCTGGCGGCGCTTTCGCGCGAACTGCTGTCGGCGGGCGCAATGCCGCTGGACGCTAGTCGCCTCAGCATGGGCATGAGCGGCGACTTCGAAGTCGCCATCGAAGAGGGGGCAACGCACGTGCGTGTGGGGTCGGCGTTGTATGAGTAGGGGCGACCCTTGGGTCGCCCCCCGTTTCGGGCCTTGATCCAGGGCGACGCAAGCGTCGCCCCTACTCCAGCGCGTACCAGGTCACGTACCCGATCTGCATCTCTTCCCACGTCTGTTCGCCGAAGCGTACGGTGGCCTTGGGGTCAGGGTTGGCTGGGTTCTTGTCGCTGTTGTCGAACCACCCGGTGCACACAATCTTGGTGTCCTTGGGCAGGTCGATCGGGTCGCGCAGGATGTACACGAGCTGCCAATTGAAGTCATAGCGCGGCACATCCAGCAGCACCTGCTCAGTGCCGTCGGGCAGCTCCGCGACAAAGCGGTACGCCTTGCCGCGCAGGTGCATGTGCGGCATCAGGCTGAGCACCCGCATCTTCTTGCGCAGCGTGTAGCTTGACTTCACTTCATGATTGTCGGCGCCTGGCGGAATGCGGAAGAACGGGTTGGCGATGCCCTTCGTTTCTACCTCAATTTTCGGCTGCTCATCGCAGAACTTCATGGCAAAGCGCGTGCGGTCCTCCGCCTCTTCGCCGTTGGTGATGTAGTGAAGCTGGAAGTGCATCGTCGCGCCCTTGGGCAGGAACTTGCCCATCCCCGGCGGGAACGTGATGTGCCCCATGCCCGGCACCTGCCCCATGAAGTACCCGTTGATCCCGCCGCGGTCGTTCGGTTGCTCGCTAGCGCGCGGGTGATCCTTGGGATACTCAAGGAAGATCAGCACATGGTGCACGTTCTGCGGCGCGGTCGGGCGGATCTCCATCGCCTCCACCCAGCGGTCTTCTTCGAACGTCGTCTTCACCTTCTGATAGATGTAATCGATCTTGCCGTCTTTCTTGACCTTGAACGCCTCCGGAATCTCGACCACCACGTCCGGCTCGCCGATCTTCCAACCCTCCACCCACTTGCGTGGCAGCGGCGCGTCCTTGGCGTCGCCCTCGGGGCACCCGTTGTCGATCCACGCGATAAAATCCTCGCGGTCGGCGTCGCTCAGGCTGGAATCATTCGACCAGTCGCCGTGCTTGGGGTTCGCGAACCAGGGCGGCATCAGCCGCTGCTGGATCTGCCGCTTGATCATGGCGCGGTTGCCGCGTGCGTCCTTGTAGGTCATCAGCTCGAACGGGCCGGCTTCGCCCGCACGGTGGCAGCCTTGGCAGTTGTCCTGCACGATGCGGCTGACACGGTTGTGCCATGTGATCTCGCCGGTGGGGTTGCTGGGCTCAAGGTCCAGCTCGCACCCGGGGGCCCAGGTCGCGGGCGTGTAGATTTCCTCGCCCGCCAGCATCGCATCTAGCGCAAGCCGCAAGTACGGCGCGCGCGGCTCATCGAGGCTGTATCCAAACCCGTACTGGTCGCTGACCGCGCCGCGGTAGCGCAGTGTGCGCGCGCCGTCGAGCACGAAGCAGTCGCCCGTGGTGTCGGCTTTCAGGGCCTTGGCGATCAGGGCTTTGGGGTCGGGCACGTAACGCGCCTTGAACTCGTAGCGCTTGACGGCGTCTTTGCAGTCGTCGAGCGTCTCGTGCTCCATCGGGTTGACGAGCAGGAACTCGACGCCCTTTTCGGCGTACGCTTTGTGAATCTCGTTCAGTGTCGGCGCGAAGCGCTTGCAGATCGGGCAGCTTGCGTTGGTGATCGCGACCACCAGCAGCTTGCCCTTGTAGTCGGACAGCTTGCCCTTTTTGCCTTCAACATCCGTGAATTCGATGTCGTCGATCAGGTGGCCGATGCGCCACTGCCGCGGGTCAATCGGCTTGGGCGCCTGGCGGACCGATTCCAACTCAACCGGGTTTTCGCCTTCGGCTGGCTTCTCCTCTTCTGCGGGCTTACCGTCGCCCGGCTTATCGTCCTGCGAAAGCGCCACGCCGCTAACCAGCGCGCCAAGGCTCAATACCAGCAGCAAAGTCCAGATCCAACGCATGCGTCTCCCCTCAAGTTGCACAGGCCCATGATAGTGCATTTGATACGAGTAACCTCACCCCAACCCGCGTGATTTATGCACTGCTGGTTCACCACAGAGGACTTCGGCGAGCTCAGTCGAACGGCACTGAGAAAAACAACAACAGTCAGGATGCTCAGGATTAGAAGGATTCCAGCACCGCCTGTCGTGCCAATCCTAAGCATCCTGAAAATCCTGACCGCAGTTGCCTTTCTCTGTAGCCCTGTGCCCCAAACCGGTTTGCCACACGGCCCATCGCCGTTATCATCCCTGCCCAAACCACGGAGACTCGCATGAAGTCCGACCTTGAGATCGCACGGGACGCCCGCCTTGAACCCATCGAGACCGTCGCCAAACGCTACGGCATCGACCGCACCGACCTCGAACTCTACGGCGACGTCAAAGCCAAGGTCAAACTCAGCATTCTCGACCGCCTCAAATCACGACCCAACGGCAAGTACATCGACATCACCGCCATCAGCCCCACACCGCTGGGCGAAGGCAAGACCACCAACACCGTCGGCGTCACGATGGGCCTGACGCATATCGGCAAGAAGGCTGCCTGCTGCATCAGGCAGGCGTCGCTGGGCCCCGTCTTCGGCATCAAGGGCGGCGCAGCCGGCGGCGGGTTCGCGCAGGTGATCCCGCCTGAGGACCTCAACATCCACCTCACCGGCGACATTCACGCGGTGCAGGCTGCGAACAACCTTGCTTGCGCGTTTCTGGACAACCACCTCAAGTTCGGCAACGAGCTCGGCATCGTGCCCGAAACCATCAACATCCGCCGCGGCATGGACATCAACGACCGCAACTTGCGGCAGATCACCACGGGCTTGGGCGGCAGCGCCAACGGCATCCCGCGCGACACCGGGTTCGACATCGCCGTCGCCAGCGAAGTGATGGCGATCCTGGCACTCGCCGAAGACATCCACGACATGCGCAAACGCCTCGGCCGCATGGTAGTGGGGTTCAACGAGCAGGGCCAGCCCGTCACCTGCGAAGACCTCAAGGTAGCGGGCGCGATGACCGCGATCCTGCGCGACGCGATCAAACCGAACATCCTACAGACCATTGGCGGCAGCCTCGCGTTCGTGCACGCGGGCCCGTTCGCCAACATCGCGCATGGCAACAGCAGCATCGTGGCGGACCGCGTGGCGCTGAAAGTCGCTGACTACGTGGTGACCGAAAGCGGTTTCGGCGCCGACATGGGCGCGGAAAAGTTCTTCAACATCAAGTGCCGCGCGAGCGGGTTGGTGCCGGATGCTGTCGGGTTGGTCGCCACCATCCGCGCGCTGAAAAACCAGTCGGGTAACTTCAAGGTCAAGCCGGGCAAGCCGCTGCCGGAGGGGCTGGTGCAGGAAGACCTCGCCAGTCTCGAAGCCGGTTTGCCGAACCTGACGCGGCACGTGAAGAACTGCGTCGCGTTCGGGTTGCCGGTGGTGGTCGCGATCAACGTCTTCGGCACCGAGACCGAAAAAGAGCTTGAGATGGTGCGCAAGGCGTCGCTGGCGGCGGGTGCCACCGACTGCGTGATCAGCGAAGTCTTCGCCAAGGGCGGCGAAGGCGGCGCCGCATTCGCGCGCGCGCTGGTGGAGGCGTGCGAGAAGCCCCGCGACTTCAAGTTCACCTACGGGGTGGATCAGCCGATCCGCAAGAAGGTCGAAGCCATCGCGCAGAAGGTGTACGGCGCGGCGGGCGTGGAGTTCAGCGAGCAGGCGGCCGCGCGCATCGACCAGTTCGAGAAAGCCGGTTTCGGCAACCTGCCGGTCTGCATGGCCAAGACGCAGTACAGCTTCTCCCACGACCCAAGCCTGCTCGGCGCGCCGGAGGGCTACACGCTGCCGGTAAAGGACGCCAGGCTGAGCGCCGGCGCCGGTTTCGTCTACATGCTCTGCGGCGACATGATGACCATGCCGGGCCTAGCCAAGCGCCCCGGCGGCGAAAACATCGACATAGACGAGCAAGGCAACATCGTGGGGATGTTCTAGTTGGCAGCGTGAAGCGAGGCTCAACGCAGTCCTTACGGCGCCTACCCGGGCTGACGTGTTTGGCGTACCCAATCCACAAGGTCGCTTAGCCGATGCGCCCATATCAATCTCAAGCCGCATTCTTGTGCAAACAGTAGGTTTTCGAGCTTGTAGGCACCGCTCAGCACGGCGATCGGGACCACATTTCGCGTACCAAATTCGTTGATCCACTCTGTGGCCTTTGCCGCAGCATCATTGTTGAGCCTCTTCAACGAATTCAGTTCGGAATTCGACACCTTACACTCGATAGGAGCGATTCTCGAATCGTACAGGCCCACAAGAAAATCGGCCTTCCGCCTACCAAGTGACGTCTCGCCACAGAACTCCCCTGGCCGCGGCGCATCTTGAATCGCTTCGATACGCTCAAGTGGCGGAACCGACTTGAACCCAAGCCCTTCACGCAGCGCTCGTTCGACCGCAGCCTCCTGCGCGCGCTTGCCCTGTTGTCGACGGTTCGTCTGCACTTTCTGCGATGCTGCCAAGACTGCCGAAGCTAGGATTGCAGCATTCCGTTCATGTTCGTTAGGTTCGCGACTCTCGACAACCCAGGGGAACCGCCTGCGGTCAAAGCATGCGAGAACGGTATCCTTTAGTCGAAGCAACTCTTCATCTGTAAGACGAGACGGTCTCAAGGAGGTCAGTTCCGAAAGCGTCTTCAGGTCATCGACCGAAATTGGCGGCCCCGCCAGGTAGCGAAAAGCGGTTACAAGCTGATCTTCTTGAAGAATCGAGCGAATTGCATTGGGATCCTGAAGCAGCGTTAAGTCTACCGTCGCCTCAAGCAGAGACTCAAACTGAGTGAGAGCCGCGTCGACCGCATCACCAAAGAGCTCCGCTGGCTCACTCAGGCGCTCGGCACGAAAAGCGGCAATCGCTGCGATGCGGTCTCGCTCCAGTTCCTGCTCTGTCCACATCCGTGCGTCAACCGGCACACGCCACCTCCAAGAGCAGGCTGGGCTCTGGAATCGGTATTCGCTCCATTTCTCGTGGTTCAAACTTGGTCAACCCACCTGCATAAGTCCGTCCCAACGCTTGAGAGACGTTGCTGGTCAACCAGCGCACGATGGCCATCAAAAGGGCCTCTGAAAGCGCCTCCCTCGGGTACAATCCATGCGCGACATTGATGTGTCGCGCATTTGCCTCGTTCCGTGCAAATGCTGGTGCTCGCCGTGCCATGTAGGTGGCTAGAATCGATGCCGGTCCCCTAAGACCAACCGACCACCACGACTTCCGGTGCGTTGCCACGTACCCGCTAGCACCGCCCATGTCCTCTGCGATCGAAAGAAATCTTAGGACCTTGTCCTTGTCACCCGAATCCAATTCGTCAAGGTCAGCAGGAATGTCAATCACGCTTCGAAGTTGCGTCTCATTGGTCAACGACTCTCCGGCCCGAATCAACTCTTTCGCTTTAGTCACGCTCTTGAACAAAACGGTCTCTGGAAGAACACGACTATGTTGCCCGGCGATCCAGATTCGATTTGCGCCGGTTACTTGTCCCCTATGCACAGCAAACAGTTCTCCAAGCTCAACATGTTCACGCGGCAAGTCGTACCCGCCACGGGTCAAATGCGACCATCGCGCTGCCGTCTCAAAACGCTCCTTTCGAATCATCGTGCTGCCGCTAGTTGAAGACAGTTCTCCGATTGCGTGAACTCTTCTAACAAATATCGATGGGGTCTTAGCACCAACTCGGAACCCCGAGATGGTGGCGGTAGTTGCGGCATCGGCAAACGGAGAACCCGTAGGCTCGATGATTGTGAGCGAAGTGCCGCCCAAATATTCTAAGAACAAATCTCTTGCCAGCTTTCCGTAGTTTACGTCAAGCCACTCGGACGACGTCACAAGCGTTCCGAAATCACCGAGCCTTGCCTTCAATGCAACAGCTAGCAAGAAGTGGACATGGAGGCCAGCCAGCTGGCTGGCATTTAGGCCCAGTGACCGCGCATTTCTGGACAACCACATCTTCCATTGTTCCGAGATGAGGTGGTGCCTAACGTATGGTGGGTTGCCTATGAACAAGCACTGACCGCGGTTCTGTGGAACTTGCCAACTGCGAAAGTCGGATAGAACGACTTCTGCTCGGCTTGCGAGTCCAGCCGCCGCCAAGTTTGCTCGGGCCAGAACGGCCAGCACGGGGTCGCTTTCAATTCCGATCAGCGCGGCGTTCTTGAATCGCCGACCGGCCGCTACCAAGAACCGTCCCGTGCCGGTGCCGGGGTCAATGATGGTCTCCGGGGTGGCTCCTGCTGCTGAAGCCCAATCAACCATGGCAGCCACGATTTCAGGTGGAGTAAGCGTGATGCCGTTCGGTCGGCGCGTGGCGCGGTCGTATTCAGCGCAGTACAGCTCGCCCAATGGATCAGCGCCCTTTCGGATACGCCGAAGGGTCTTAGCAATGTCAGGTGACCTTGCATGAACGAAGGGCTCAACCAACGCAAGTTCAGCGTCGGTCCACACGCCGACATCTTTAGCCCCCAAGGCTAGCGCCATGCGGACCAAATGCCGATCAAACGTGATCTCACGTTGCCCGCTCACAGTTGCTGCTCCCCATCTGTCGATCATACATGGAGTTGCGACGCTGTCGGCAGGTTGTTCGTTCATTTGAAAGATGTGGAAAGTTGCCACAGCCTGTGCCCCGGCAACAAGGATGTCGTCGCAACCCCTTCTTTTTGAAACGCTTGTGCCGGTCCGACGCACAAGCGTTCCTCCATTTTCACTGCCGTGCGAAACGTTGTCGCCACCCTTTGTACGCTTCGTGCCTGCGTGCTGGTTGGCGCTTTGGAGCTGTTATGGAACCTGTTCGGTTGCTTCGTTCTTCCGCTTTGCGGCGCCGGCCGCGCACTGCCGCGGAGTTTCGCCTTCACGGCATTGAGGTCTGGGCTGAGATCTACCACCTGTCATGGGTCAACGAGCAAGCCGCGCGGGCTGAGCAGATCGTCCTGCGCGCGCAGATCGAGCGCGCGACGCGGGCGCTGGATATAGCCTGCAACCGCGAGCCCGCGCCGCCGGCGATCTCCGACGCGCAATTCGACAATGCGCTCGCGCGCCTGGCGAACCTGCGGATGCAGCAGGCGCTCATCCCGATCGTGCTCTCGGAGCTGGCGCACGAAACCTGGGGCGAGGATTCGCCCCTGCGCGACGTCTACAAAATGTACGCGGGGCAGGTGGACGAATGCTGGCTGGAACTGCGGCGCCTGCAACGCGAATTGCCGGATGCGTACGTTGCGCGTACAGCGTCTCGACGCGCCCGCTCGGGTGAACGTACTGCAAACCGCCTTACGCGAAGGAGCGAAGAACGGCGCGGAGGACGCGAAGAGTCTGTGGCAGGTCGCACACCACCCGTTGATTCGCGTTCGGTACGGCAGGCCGATCATCCGACCAAGAAGGTAAAGCTGGAGCCCACACCCGAGCCGGTTGCGATTGCGGGTCCCGTAGCAGCTAATCCTGCACAACAGATTCATCGGAGTCGCCGCGCCGAAGTCAGGACCCGGCCTCCGCGTCCTTCGCGCAGTTCTCCGCACCTTCGCGTAAAGCAGTTCAAACCGCGAAAGATACCCCACCAAGCAGGCCCCGGAGGTGCCTGCCTGCGAATCGCCGCCTGATCACGCCCGGTCCACCCGCTTGGACCGGGCCGCGCGACACGCCATGCACCTTTCATCCAATCAGCACGCGCAGGCGTGCCGGTTGTCGTTGGCAATTCAGCTCGTCAGGTCGAGGGTTTCGGCGCCGGGTAGGTTGAAGTATTGCGACTTCTCTTCGCGTGAGCCTCGGGGGCGCCACTTGGCTGTGTAGCGCCCGGCTGGCAGCCCGCTTACTGTGGTGGCGCGGTTGTTGTAGTAGACGCGGCGGCGGAAGGTCTTGCCGTCGATCTCGCCTTCGATCGTTACCTGCGTGCGCTCGCCGTCCGGCAGCTTCAGCGTTACTGAGTACAGCTCCGGCGGGTGCAACACGATGATGCTGCCTTGCTCGTCCACCGTGATCTGCTGCGTGATCAGCGGTACCGCGCTGCTGCCGCTGCCCACCGTCAACTCCAGCTTCAGCACGCCCGGCGGCACGCTGCCCACCGACAGCATGTCCCCCACCCAGTTGCGCAGGCTGCGTCGCACTACCGACCGGCCTTCAGTATCATACAGCCGCGCGTAAAGCTGGTTGCGGTTGGGCGATTCCCACCCCGGAAAGCGCAGCACCAGCACCGCGCGCGGGCCCAGCTCGACACTCACGCGCTGCGGCGCGAGCGTGTGCAGTGTGACGTATCCGCTGCCGTTGTTGCCGTCGGAGACTTCCAGCTCAACCGGCAACTGCGGGTCCTTGGCCGGCGGCTTCAATCGGAACTCGTTCGGCCCGCTCTTCCAAGCCGAGAGCGTGCCGCGGTGCGCGCCGTTGGCATCCCGCAGGGTAAAGCGCGGCGAACTCAGCGCCTGCCCCGCGTGCGGCTGTACGGTGCAGATGATGCACTCGGAGGTGTCGGGCCCCTGCGCCGAGAAGTTGACGGTGGTCGTGCCGCCGCTGTGCTCGATCTGCTGGATGTCGAAGATCTCGCCGCCGAAGTTGACCGCCATCGCGTAGCTGCCCGGCGTCATCACCGGAAAGGTGTACTTGCCCTCACTGTTGACGCTGCGGCGGTTGCGCGACGAGCGCGCGGTCTTCAGCTCGGCGGCGTAGTCCTTGCCCGCCTCGATCGGCACGCACACCACGTACATGGTGCTTGCCGCCTCGCCGCCTCCGGTTTCGACCGTGCCGGTGATTGAGGAGACCTCGCCGAGCTCAAGCGTAAGCTCCTGCGGCTCCATGTCAGGCTTCAGGTGCAGCAGCACGGGCTCGCCGGGCGTGCGCGGGTCGTTGATGCGCGCGGTGAAGACGTGCATGCCCGGCTGCAACTCAGCCACCCAAACGCCGTCTTCGGGCCGCGGCAGGTCGCGATCCCAGTTGCTTGAGCCGAGGTCGCGGTGCGTCACGCTGCAGTTGTCGATCTCGATGCCGGGCACCAGCTTCACGCGGATCTTCACCCGCAACACGGGCCGCGCGAGGATGGAGACATCCGCGCCCGGCTCGTGCCGGTATCCGTCCACGTAGGTGAAGGCGTACCCGTCGAGCATGGCGTACACGCGGTACTTCTCGTCCGCGAGCCCGCCAATGCTGAACGCGCCGGCGGCATCGGTGACGGTGCGGAACTGCGGCGGGCGCAGCGCCAGGCGGTAGCGCACGAAGTCGCGCACGTCGCTGGCGAGCTTCTCCCACGGGTCGGGCTCGTCGCCGCGGCTCCAGGGGTTTACGTAGCGTTGCGTGGTGGGCGGCGTCAGCTGGATGGTCACGCCCGCGATCGGCTCGCCTTCCGCCGTCTCCACCTTGCCGGTGATCACCCCGCTGCCGGCGGCCGTGGGCGCGAGGTCGATCCCTTGCAGCGCCGCCATCAGCGGGTCAGCGGACGAGGGTGGATCATTGAACACCGGCTGCGGGCGCTCGGCCTGCGGTGCGGGGTCCGGGCGGGTGTCGCGGGGTGTTTCGCGAGGTTGTTCGGGTTGCGGGTTGGTCGCGGGCGGGTCGTCGTCGACCTGCGCGAGGATGGGGTTGGGGCGTTTGTCGTCGCCCGGGATCATCAGCATGCCCAGCGCAATGCCTGCGCCGAAACTGAAGAGCACTCCCACACCCCAGATCCATGGTTTCATGGCGAGCCCCACCCAGGTTTTCAGCAACCACCCATAGTACGGACCAGGAAGGATAACGTTGCCACGAAAAGGCCGATTGCTAGCCTGTTTCCATGAATCCGGTTCGCTGGATCAAGAATGGCCGCATGCCTTCGCTGTGGGTGATGGCGCGGGCGCAGCTTGGCCTGGGTGTGGTGTCGCTGGGCGCGGGCGTTCTGCTAGGGGTGCTTGCGGCGTTGTACACCTGGGGCGTGTTTGACAACCAGAAGTCGATCCCACGAGAGATGCGGGCGTTCGAAGGGGTCGGTACGCAACTCGCGATGAGCCAGTTGATCGCCGCGTTTACCTTCAGCACCGCGGGCGCGCTGTTTATCTTCGGCGCGGCTGTCACAGCCTATCTGGCTTCAAGGGACGACCGCGAGCGCAACGGCCGCTGGCAGGGGACCGAGCCGCCAAACCCACAAGGCAGCCCGCCCGACACCCCGCCACCGTTCCGCGCGCCAACCACCATGCTCGGGCGCGACCGCAAAGCCTTCGAAGAAGACTACCGCCGCGACTAAGGGCGACGTTCATCGGGCGCCGCCGCCGCACTCCCTCGGCCAATTCCTCTGTAACCCTGCCTAGGCTTCGACCGGTTCCGTGGACTTCTTACTGAAAAATTCCCGCGAACGTGTGTCCGCCGGTTCCTGAGTGTGGGGGGCGAGTGGTATGCGGTGTGGAGGGTAGCTACATACCACCGGTTGACTGCAAGATCGATCAGACCCGCAATTGCGCATCCAGCGCGCGTGCGTAACACCGGCAGGCAAGGAGTGAGACATGGACTGGGCAAGCATCTGGCCGCCGCTTCTGGGCGGGACTTTGATCGGGTTGTCGGCCGCGGGGCTGCTGGCGCTTACCGGCAAGACAGCCGGCATCAGCGGCATCGTGGACGGTGTGCTGCGCGGTGAAAAAGGTGAGCTGAGTTGGAAAGCCGCCTTCGTGCTGGGGCTGATCGGCGGCGGCGCGCTGATCTCGCTGCTTGTGCCGGGCTCATTGCCCGAAGCCGCGCCGCGGGCGCTGCCGTGGGTGCTGGGAGCGGGCGTGCTGGTGGGGTTTGGCACGCGCCTGGGCGGCGGGTGCACCAGTGGCCACGGCGTGTGCGGGATCGGCCGGACGTCGGGGCGCGGGTTTGTCGGCACCTGCGTGTTCATCGCCGTGGGCGCGCTGACGGTCGTGATCATGCGCGCGGTAGGAGCCTGAGATGAAGATCGCGGTCGCATTCGTGTGCGGGATCGTGTTTGCGCTGGGGCTTGGCATCTCCGGCATGACGCTGCCGAGCGTGGTGCTCGGGTTTCTGGATTTCTTTGGGGAGTGGAACCCGGCCCTGCTGTTCGTGATGGGACCAGCCGTCGGCATCTACATGGTCGCCTGGAAGCTCCGCCACGGCCGCCGCAGCCTGTGGGGCTCAATGCTGCCGGGCAAACCCGCGCACCACCTGGACGCCCGGCTGTTCCTGGGCGCAACGATTTTCGGCATAGGGTGGGGCCTGGCAGGAGTATGCCCCGGCCCGGCAGTAACGAACCTCGCCCGGCCGAGCATGTTCACGCTGGGATTCATGGTCGCGATGTTGGTGGGGATCGCGCTGAGTTACACAGTGCCGAAGCGGACGCCTGAGCCTACTACAGCGCAGGGTCATGGTCCAAGTTGACTGTAGCGCTACCGCCGCGCCTCTCAAGCAACTAGTGCACTGCACTTAATGCACGGCTATTTGTGTCGCATCGGAGCCGTTGCCTACGATATTGTTACAAACTCCACTTCATTGTGACGTGACCGTGACAGGGGGGGGGGCTACCATTGACCTTTAGCAATCCAGTGCCCTCTCGTGGTCCGACTTGGATCGAAAAGGTCCGGTCAGAGCGCCAGGGGTAACCCACTAACGGAACAAGGAGAGACAATGAAGGCCATACGAGTCATGCTGGCAGTAGCTTTGGTCTTTGGTACAGCGGTGTTGGTAAACGGTGCAACCGCCACCCCGGACTCCGGGTATCCTGTCGGACAAAGCGATAAGAACATATGGGGCGAGGGGTTTTCTGCCAGTGTTTACAACGGACCTCAATTCACGTTTGCATGGCTGAGAGGCAGCCTGAAGGCCAACATCGAAGGTCAAGGTAAGTCCGGCGGTGCAGAGGCTTGGGACGACAGAGAGTGGCGCGGAACAATCTCCGGCGCCACGAACCCGAAATGGACCTTTGATTTGGAGTATACCGTTCTGGCGAGAGTTGCGACGGAAAACCACTACTATTTTGCGGACACAAATTACTCAGCTTCTGCGGAGTCGAGATTCCGGTGGTGGGTGTGGCACGGCGGAGGGGTCCTGAATGAAGACGAAAAGGTAGGCAGCGTGTCATTCCAGCAGGAGGAGTCGGAGTCGGTCTATTGGGAAACCTTCACGGTAGAAGATACAATCCTGAGCGACGAAATCCAACTGGGGTACAAGGCAATGGCATCAGGCGAAGTCTACACCGAGCGTGCCGATAACATGTTCGTCGTGTCGGAGGTAGGTTCGCAGGGCGTGGATGGTCATGCGATCGGGTGGGACGGGGCGAGCCAGATCATCGGTGGCGGTTATTGGCAAGGGTAGATGAGCAGCCGGGCTTCCCGTCGGGGGTGGATGCCAATGCCTACAAATCCAGGTTCGAAACGTCGCAGGTACGTCGTGATCGCCGCCCTGCTGCTCGTGCTCGCAGGGGCCCTGGGAGTCATGATTCTTATTCCTCAGGAACGGCAGCGGGCGGTTCCCACAGACAATGAAGTTGCACAAGACCAGGACCAATTGCCGGCGGAGCCAGTCCACGCCGCTGCGCCTCGTCCCACGGCGTCCTTTAAACAATCTCCGGTAGAAAGTCCCGACAAAGCGCAATCGTCAGGAACGCCTTCGGGGCAACCGGAAGACGCCACGCTTCCGCCAGACCAGCTTGACATTGTTCTTCAATTCCAAGACGAAGACGGCAGGCTGGTGCCCAACCTGCGTTTTCGTTACTCGGTAAGGCGCCGGAAGTTTGAGTCCGACTCAACCCAACGCGGCTATCGGCACTTATGGGAGTCTCTGGATGAAGGCCCGCGCAATCCCTTTGAGGGTGAATCCGGCGCTGACGGCCGCTTTGTGCTTCCGCCGCTGCATGACGTTGAGCATGAAACGCTGACGGCGGTGCGCATACAAATTATCTCCCCAGGGTTCACGATACGCAAAGGAGGCGGCCCCGACCGCGAGGGCTTGGTCGGGGACAGTGACTTCATCGTTGGAGTGGAAAAGCGCGGCGTTTTCCCGGTACAGGTGCTGACGACAACGCCGGTCTCGATTTCAATCGAGTACGAAGACGGCGTTCCATTTGTCGGCATCGTTGCGATGTCTATGCCCCTGCGTGCCGCAAACCACCAGATTAGAGAAGTTGCGCCCGGCCAAGCCGCAATCTTCAACTTACCACGGATCAAAGGGAAGTTTGGGTTCGGGTGCAACGCGGATCGCGACGGTTTCAGGGCCGGGAACTCGTGGGACTTCGAAGGGAGTGCGGTAATGCCGCACATGAAGCTGGTGATTCCCCGTGACCCGGATCAATGTGTGGTGGAGGTGAACCTCGAGCGGTGGGCAACGGGAGAGGCGGTCTCGGTAGAGGTCTATGCGGGAAGCGGCGCCGGCACGTCATTCGGCGGCAACGCGACCGGCGGATCAATCTGGCGGTGCCTGCGATTCCGAGGAACCGGCGAGCGGTGGGTGATCGTTGTTCGAGGGACATCGGGACAGTGGCACAGCGGCCCGTTTCAGCTTGCACACCGTGAAGCGCGCACGTTCCACGCGGTGCCTTCATTGCCGTTTTCTGTTCGTGCCCGGTTCGTCAATTCCGATGGGGTTCCCATTCCCCGAGGGTGCATCCGTTCATTGTCCAGCCTCTACGTCCCGTGGCAGAGATACCGACGGCTTCGGGCGGAACGGCAATTCACGCACGACAGCGGATTCCTGGTGTTGTCAGGTGCCGACGGGATTGCGGTACTGGGAGACCTGCCAAGCGGCGAAGTCGAAGTTCATCTCGAGACCGAGGGGTGCGAAGTCGAACGGCGCGTTATCAGGGGCGAGCCCGGCGAAGTAGTTGACCTCGGCGACATCCGGCTTGAGCCCGCAAAAGGCATGATCGAAGTCAACCTTCTGAACAGGCGGGAGGGCGTCTCATACTGGGTGTGGATTCACGGACCGGGCGGCACGGGCAATGTTTGGATCGAGAAGGGTGTTACCAAGGACAGGCACCTGATTGGACCGCTCCCGAAGCGACCGTACCAGTTGTTCATCTGTGCGGACGACGGCGGTGACGGTGGCCCGGTCCCCAACCCCATCATTGAATTTGGCGACGGCGATGTCGCCACGCTGACGGTCGACGTGGGTAGTTGGCTGACAAGGCCCGAACGGGAAGCAGCCTCAACCAAGAAGGACTGATTCGTCCTGGGTGCTCTCACCACAATAGAGCCGGGACGGAGCGGCTGTTGCGGCCTCTCCGTCCCGGTGTGCGCCCGACGTGGGGTTCGGGCGAAATCTAGCTTGGCATCTCTGGCGTCATCAGCGCGACCACGGCGCCGGTCGGGTCGCTGATCTGCGTGAAGCGCCCGACGTTCGGCACCTGCATCGGCGGAAACAGGACCTGGCCGCCGTTCGCCTCAACCTTCTTGATGGCGGCGTCGAGCTCCGGCACGTGGATGTACCCGACCCAGTTGCTTGGCACCTCGGCGGGCACATCCGGGGGCATCGGCATGCCGCCGCCCGCGTGGTTGCCCTTGCTCACGAACAGGGTGTAGGTGCCCTGCGGCATCGGCGCGTCTTCGGTCTTCCACCCCACCAGCTCGCTGTAGAAGGTGCGGGCTTTGGCGAAGTCGCGGCTCATCAGCTCGACCCACAGGAAGGTGCCGGGCAGGCCCTTCGGCGGCTCTTTGCCGTGCTCCTTGAGCGTCATGATGTTCACCGCTGCGCCCGCGGGGTCCATGATCGCGCTGAAGCGCCCGACTTCCGGGATGTCTGTTGGAGGCACAGTGACCTTGCCCCCGAGGCCGGGCACGCGCTTGGCGGCTTCATCGACGTTGTCGGTGTCGATGTAGTAGGCCCAGCAGGACGGCATCTCGCCGAACTCGGGCTTGTTGATGTCCATCATGCCGCCGACGAAGTTCTCGCCGGCTTTGATGGACCAGTAGGCGCCATCTTCGCCCCACGGCTCGAACTTCCACCCCAGCACCTTGCCGTAGAAATCCTGCGACTTCTTCAGGTCGCGGGTGCACAGCTCGTGCCACACAAAGCTGCCTGGCCCATAGGCCGGCTTCGGCTGATCTGACATGTCTCCCCCCTCAGGTTGGTTGCGTGCGCAACTTGTTACGGCCGGGTGCGCTGCCACTCCCCCGAAAACCGGCCCAAACTTCCCGAGGGGTTGTACGAAATGGCGACGTATGGCGTGCCGCCCGGGATACGAAGATTCCGCTAATCTTTGCCGGCTGGGTTATCAGCCTTTTCCTTGGGCCACCCGTCCGGTTTACGGACGAACTTGAAGGTCAGCACTTCCTTGGACTCGCCTTCCTTCAGCATGAGGACTTTGGAGCTGATGGTGTCCTTGTCATCAAAGCGCACGTGCTGCTCGTACTGCGTTTCGGCGTCGGCGGTATAGGAAGTAAAGCGATGGATCTGGGTGCCTTCCTGCTCGACGACTTTGCCGATGTACACCTCGCCGTTGCGGCCGATCTCGTGGTAGGTCAGTTCATTGCGGCCGGGGTGCCAGTACTG
>CAZNBU010000019.1:0-17025 GCA_964571035.1 uncultured Planctomycetaceae bacterium
GCAGGCGTACATTTTCACTTACCTCTCGGCGATTTTCCTGGGGATGTACCTGGTGCCGGAACATTGATCCGCGTGCCCGTGGGTTGTTACCCACGGGGGGCGCCAGCCGGGAAGGCGCTCACGGCGGAGGACCGGGAAACCCGCAACTTGTAACGGAGCTGAATCATGGACTTTGGTGGATGGGGATGGGCATTCGGCGCAGCCGGCATCGGCGCCGGGTTGGCAGCAATCGGCGCGGGCATCGGCATCGGTCGCCTGGCCGGTCAGGCAATGGAAGGCATCGCGCGTCAGCCGGAGAGCACCGGCGACATCCGCGGCCTGACGATCGTCACCGCGGCGTTCATCGAAGGTGCCGCGCTGTTCGCGATCGTGGTCTGCCTGCTGGCGATGATCTTCGCGGGCGGCAAGGTTCCGGCGTTCGGCCAGCTTGGTGAAAAAGCCGACGTGGAAAAGATCGTGGGCGGCCCGAATCCGTAGGAAACCAGGGTCGGGGGGCGGGTTTCCCGCCCCCCGCACCCAAGGAACGAACGATGCGATACATCTGGACACTGGTCTTGGTAGTCCTATGCGCTCCCGCGCTGATGGCGGCGGACGCGCCAAAGGCTCAAGAAAAGGTGCTGCACTTCTCGGCAAACCTGATGTTCTGGGAGTACGTCACTTTCGGCATCATCCTTCTGGTGCTGGGGTGGAAAGTCATCCCGATCATGCTGAAGCAGCTCAGTGACCGGCAGGATCGCATCCGCGACGCGTTGGACAAGGCTGACCAGGTGCGCGCTGAAGCTGAGGTACTGCTCAAGAAGCACGAAGAGATGATGCGCAACGCGCACGCCGACGCCAAAAAGATCACCGACGACGCCACGCGCGCGGCGCGTGAAGCCAGTGCGAAGATCAGCAGCGACGCTGAACAGGCGGCCCGCGAAATCCGCGACCGCGCGCAGAAGGAAATCGACCAGATGACCCGCAAAGCCGAAGCGGAGCTGCGCGAGTCAGCGGTTGAGCTTGCGTTGCTCGCAAGCTCGCGCGTGCTTGAACGCGCGCTGACTGATGACGACCACCGCCGGCTGGCCAAGGAGGCCATTGAGGCGGCGGGGACAATGAAGAACTAGAAGAAGCCGAGAGCGTCAGATGGCCACAAACCAGTCCGATCCGGTAGCCCGAGTGTACGCCGTTGCGCTGTATGAAAGCGCGCGCGAGCAGGGCACCGTCGGCGACGTGCAGCAGGGTCTCAGCGCCCTGATGGAAGCGTGGGAAGACCGCGTGTTTCGCGATTTCTTCACCAGCCCGCGCGTGCCACGCCCCGTCAAGATGAAGGGGATGGATGCCGCGCTTGGCGGCAAGGTCGTGCCGCAGGTGCTGAACTTCGTAAAGGTCCTCATCGCCAAGGGGCGTGAGCCGCAGTTCGACAACATTGTCGGCGCCTTCAACATCTACCGCGACCACGCCGAAAACCGCGTCCACGCCTGGGTGCAGTCGGGCGGCGAGATGCAGGACGCCGAAGTGGAAGCCATCAAGCGGCAGCTGAGCGCGGCGTCAGGCGGCAAGGAAGTGGTGCTGCACTACGAGCACAAGCCGGAGCTGCTGGGCGGCGCCAAGGTGCGCCTGGGCGACAAGCTGATCGACAACACTTTGCGCACACGGCTGAGCCATCTGGCGCAGTCGGTGCACGCATAGGGGCAGGAGACAGGCATGAAGTACATCCTTGGGCTGGCGCTGTTGCTGTTGGTCGCCGCGTGCGACAACAAGGTGGTTCCGCCGCCCAACACTCCTGTCACGCCCACGCAACAGCCGGCGCAGAAGCCGGGCGGTACAACGTCGGAAACGCCCAAAGATAAGCCCAGCGGGCCCAGCCTCGTGACCGAGTTCCGGAAAGAGCGCGAGGCCGCGTTTTCAGCATGGAAGCAGTGGGGCGAGCAGAAGACCGCGGAGGCCTACGCCAACGCGGGCAAGCACATCTATCGCGCAATGGCAGTGATGAAGCGGCATGAGATGAACAAGCAGTCCATGTCCCAGCTTGGCGATACCCGCAAGCTCAAAGAGCTGATGATCGACTTCAAGAAGAGCCACGGCGCCGCCCCAAAGGGTTGGGACAGCGACCCCGAGTACCAGCAGGCCTTTGACGACTACAATAGCCTAAACGACTAATTGACCGGCAACCCGCGCCCCGCGCGACAACGCAAGGCAGACAACCATGGAACTGCGATCCGACGAAATCACATCCGTAATCCGCAAGCAGATCGAATCCTTCGGCGAAGAAATCGGCATGGAGGAGGTCGGCACGGTACTTGAGGTCGGCGACGGCATCTGCCGCGTTTACGGCCTCGAGAACGTGCAGGCCAACGAGATGGTCCAGTTCGAAAACGGGGTCTACGGCCTCGCGTTCAACCTGGAAGAAGACTCGGTCGGTATCGTGATCATGGGTGACTTCCTGCAGATCAAGGAAGGCCAGCCGGTCAAACGCACCGGCAAGATCTTGAGCATCCCCGTAGGCGAGGGCTTCCTCGGACGCGTCGTCAACCCGCTGGGCCAGCCCATCGACGGCAAGGGCCCGATCAAGAGCGCCACCACGCGCCTGATCGAGTTCAAGGCCCCCGGCATCGAAGCGCGCCAGCCGGTCAAGCAGCCGTTGCAGACCGGCATCAAGGCCATCGACAGCATGATCCCGGTCGGCCGCGGCCAGCGCGAGCTGGTGATCGGCGACCGTGAGGTGGGCAAGACCGCGGTCACGCTGGATACCATCATCAACCAGCGCGGCAAGGGCGTCGTGTGCGTCTACATCGCCATCGGCCAGAAGGCGAGCACCGTGCGCCAGGTGGTGGCTGTGCTTGAGGCGAACAACGCGATGGACTACACCATCGTCGTCAGCGCCAACGCGCAGGACCCCGCGCCGCTGCAGTACCTTGCCCCGTACGCGGGCGCGGCGCTGGCGGAGTACTTCATGTACGCCATCGACAAGCCGCAGAAGATCCGCGATACGCTGTGCATCTACGACGACTTGTCCAAGCAGGCGGTCGCGTATCGCCAGATGTCGCTGCTGCTGCGCCGCCCGCCGGGCCGCGAAGCTTTCCCCGGTGACATCTTCTACTGCCACTCGCGCCTGCTGGAGCGTTCGGCCAAGCTGAAGGAAGAGTACATCGTCGTGAAGAACGACGCGCCGTGGGATGCCACCGACGGCGTAGACGGCAAGCGCTACGGCAACCGCACGCCCGAAGAGTGGGAGCACGCGCAGGCTGCACTCAAGGCGGCGGGTGAGGGGCACGAACTGCGCATGCACCCGCAGACCGGCGGCAGCATGACGGCGCTGCCGGTGATTGAGACGCAGGCTGGCGACGTGTCGGCGTACATCCCGACCAACGTGATCAGCATTACCGACGGGCAGATCTACCTTACGCCCGAGTTCTTCTACGCGAACGTGCGCCCGGCCATCGACGTCGGCATCTCGGTCAGCCGAGTGGGCGGCAACGCGCAGATCAAGGCAATGAAGAAGGTGGCAGGCCGCCTGCGCCTCGACCTCGCCCAGTACCGCGAGCTGGAAGCATTCGCCCAGTTCGGCAGCGACCTCGACAAGGCAACGCAGTCGCAGCTTGCGCGCGGTGCCCGCCTCGTCGAAGTGCTCAAGCAGGGCCTGTACCAGCCGTACCCGGTTGAGAACCAGGTGGCGATCATCTGGGCCGCAACCAACGGCATGATCGACGACGTGGCGATTGAGGACGTGCAGAAGTTCGAGAAGGCGTTCCTCGAATACCTGAACACGAACAAGGCTTCGCTGATGGAAGCCATCCGCACCAAGAAGGAGCTGACGGACGAGGCCACCACCGCGTTCCGCGACGCCAGCAAGGTCGTAAAGGACCAGCTCAAGGCAGCAAATCCGGAACCCGCAGCAGCCACGGCATAGTTCTTACCTGAAGCAACAAGCATGGGTGGGCCCGACAATCCTGTCGGGCCCTCTATATGGCGCCATGGGACCGACAGGATTGTTGGTCCCACCCATGCCACTATAATTAGCTATTTACCTAAATAGAGAGATTGCTAACCTATAGGCATGGCTGCCGGAGTCTTCCGAGCACTGGCTGATCCCACCCGCCGCGAGATCCTGCGCGAACTGGGCACCTCCGAGCTTGCAGCCGGCGACATCGCCTCGCGCTTCGACATCGCTGCCCCATCCGTCTCGCGCCACCTCGCGATCCTGCTGAGTGCCGGCCTGGTGCGGCAGCGGCGTGATGGCAACCGGCTCTTTTACTCTGTCGAGGCTGAGACGCTGGCGCACGCGCTGAACTCGTTTCTCAGCTCGGTCTGCCCGACCCAACGCATCGCACGCAAACGGAGGAAGGCATGAAAGTCGCGATTACCGGCGGGTACGGCCTTGTCGGCACCCATCTCGCGGCGCTGCTGCGAGCGCGCGGGGACACAGCGCTACAATTGTCGCGGCGAGACGGCGTCGACATCAACGACGAGCCGGCGTTGCGCGAAGCGTTCGAAGGCTGCGACGCCGTCGCGCATTGTGCGGGCATCAACCGCGAGATCGGCGGGCAGACCTACAACCGCGTGCACATACAGGGCACACGCAAAGTCGTGGCGGTTGCCAGGGCCGCCGGCGTCCGTCACATCTCGCTGGTCAGTTTCCTTCGCGCGCGTCCCGGCACCGGGTGGGCATACCACGAGTCCAAATGGCAAGCCGAACAGATCGTGCGATCCGGCGGCATTCCGTTTACGATCCTGAAGGCAGGCGTGATCTACGGGCGCGGCGATCACATGCTCGATCACCTGAAACGCGCGCTGTTGACCTTTCCGGTGTTTGGGTTCGTCGGTTTCCGGCGCGGCGGCGTTGCCCCGGCACACGTGAACGACGTCGCGCGCATTCTGCTGGCAGCGATGGATCGTCCGGCGCTTCATGACCGCACGTTCGCAGTCATCGGACCCGACAGCATGTCGCTCCAAGCCGCCGTGAAGCTCGTCGCGTCCGTCGTCGAAAGAAAACCACTGTTCGTGCGCCTGCCGGTCTGGACCCACATGGCAATTGCCTGGGCCGCCGAGCGCATGATGAAAGAGCCGATGGCGTCCATCGCCCAGGTGCGCATCCTCAGCGAAGGCGTCGTGGAAGCCTTGCCACAGGCGGATTCCCTGCCCTCCGACCTCAAACCGACCATCCGCTTCGATGAGACTTCTGTCCGCGACGGCCTGCCAAATGCGGGCAGATACGGGTTTTCCGACCTGCGCTGCCGCCTGTGCACAGCCCCCGGAACCGCGTGATTCCGCTTGCCGATGCACCCCCGGACGCTAGCATGGCGGCTGTGAACTGTGCTGATCACGCTGCCGGAATCTCCCGGATGCCCGCCCTGCGCGGGTTCACGTGACTGTTGAACGCGCTGCCGGTGCGCAGCGGGTTCACCTGAGTACGCTAGCTTCACTGCCGGTCGGCGGTGCGCGCGTTGTTCCTGCGCTGCCCGACCCCTTTTTCCAAAGCAACCAGTCCGGGGAAACCCGGTTTGCCCAAAAGGGGCCGTTGGATGCCACGCCGTGCGTGGCGGAATTGAGGAGGAGTCACGAATGTCAAAGCTCATGAGTCTCAAACTGCTGGCCATTGCCACCTTGCTGCTGGCGTGGTCAGGGGTCAGCACAGCCGGTGAGCCGGCGCCCGTAGTGGTCAACCCGGCTGACGTGCTGATCCAGGACGCGGCGATCAAGGAGATCCGCATCACGGCGATCCCTGACTCCGACGCCAAGGCGATCGAGGAAAAGTGCAACCTGCTGGCGGAGTACCTGACCAAGAAGGTCGGCATTCATCGCGCAGCAGAACTACGCGGCGTGCGTGACGGCCCTGGCCACCGACCAGGTTGAAGTGTGCTGGTTCGGCGGCGTGACGGGCGTGCAGGCTGACCAGAAGATGGAAGGCAAGTGCACGTTCCTGGCGTGCCGTGAGTCCGACCTTAAGTACAAGACATACTTCATCGCGAACAAGGAATCCAAGATCGGCGCGATCAAGAGCCTGTCTGAGCTCGCGAACAACGAAAGCGCCGCCGACTGGACCTTCAGCTTCGGGAGCAAGAGCAGCACCAGCGGCCACGTGATGCCGCGCCACTTCTTCCAGGAGCAGACCGGCGAGAAGCCTGAGGACGTGTTCAAGAAGGTCGCGTACTCCGGCAGCCACGACAAGACGCTGCGCGACGTCGCGGACGGCACTGCCAGCGTTGGCGCCATGAACTACAAGAACTGGGACAACGCCAAGGACGACAACGCCAAGGCCAAGGAAAAGTGCGAGCTGATCTACACCACGCCGTTCTACGTAGACTACATGTTTGCGGCCCGTGACAATATCGGCGCGGACCTGATCAAAAAGCTCAAGGACGCGCTGCTCGCTTTGGACGCCAAGAACGAGGATCACAACAAGATCCTCGCCTCCTGGGGAGCCAAGGACAGCAAGCTCGTCGCGTGTGAAAAGAAGGACTGGGACGGAATCCGCAAGATTCTGGACTCCGGCGTTGACGTAGGCGGATAATGACACGACGGTAGCAATGAAGGGGCGCGGATCGCCCGCGCCTCTTTTTTGTCTCTTATGAACGCACCGGCATCACAACCGCAGACACCCATGAGCGGCGACCAACCAACATTTGAGCTGGCTGGCGTGTCGCGGCGCTTTGGCCGTGTTGTCGTGTTGCAAGGCATCAACCTTTCAGTGCGGCCCGGCGAGCGCATCGCCGTGATCGGGCCCTCCGGCGCTGGCAAGACCACGCTGTTCAGCCTGCTCTCGGCGTTCCTGATGCCGAGCGAAGGTGTGGTGACGTCGCTGGGCCAGGACACGCACCGCCTGCGCGGCTCGCGGCTTCGCCGCCTGCGGCGCGAAATCGGCGTGATCTACCAGACCGAAAACCTCGTGCCGCACCTGCGCGTCGTGCACAACGTGCTGATGGGCCGCCTCGGCCACTGGTGGGCCGGCAAGGCACTGCTCAGCCTGTTCATGCCGCAGCAGCTTACACAGGCGCGAGAGGCACTGCGCGAGGTCGAGATCGAGGACAAGCTGTGGGCCATGCCCGGCGAACTGTCGGGCGGGCAGCAGCAGCGCGTGGCGATCGCGCGCCTGCTCGTGCAGAAGCCGCGGGCCGTGCTGGCCGATGAGCCGGTAAGCCAGCTCGATATCCGCCTGGGCCAGGAAGTGATCGCGCTGCTCAACCAGTACGCGCGAAGCAGCGGCGCCACATTGCTGGTCAACTTGCACACACTGGACCTGCTGAGCGGCAACTTTGAGCGAGTGATCGCGCTACGGGAAGGCGCGATCTTCTACGACGGGCCGCCCGATGGTTTGACGCGCGAGAAGTTGAAAGAGCTCTACGGGGCGGAGTATCGCGCGCTGCACCTGGACGACGTTGCGCTGGGGGCCGGCGCGTGACCAAGCGCGAATCGCCGGTGTTGCAACGCTACTCCCGCCGGCGGCCGCTGGGGCACTTCTTCGCATTCATTTTCATCCTGTTGGCGCTCTACCTGGCGTTCTTTGCGGTCGATCCGGGCAAGTTTGACCCGTTCAGTTTCGACCGCGAGGTCTGGGACTTTTCCAGCTTCACTGAGCCCGACAAGTTCGAGCGCTCAGTCAATCGGCTGAAAGAGTTCGTGCTGGCGTTCGCGTCGCCGGATTTCAGCAGCGGCTACCTCGACCGCGGATTGCAACTGACCGGCCAGACGCTGTCGGCTGCGCTGCTCGGCGTGGCGATCGCCATTGTCTTCGGGTACCTGCTGGCGCTGGGAGCAGCCAAGTCCGTATCGATGGGGGAGGAGCGTTCGCCGAAGTGGCTGCGCTGGTTCCCGCTGCGGCACCCGCTGGCGCTGGTCTGCGCCGGGTGCCGCCTGATCCTGGACGTGCTGCGTGCGGTGCCCGACTTCGCGTGGGCTGTGCTGCTTGTGCCGCTGCTCGGTATCGGGCCGATGACCGGCACGATGGCGCTCGCGATCAGTGTCACCGGCATCCTCGGCAAGATCTACAGCGAGCTGTGGGACAGCATCGACCCCCGGCTCTACGAAAACGTGCGCGCGACCGGCGCCGGCCGTTTTCGCGTGTTCATGTATGGCATTCGTCCGCTCAGCAGCCGCAGCATGCTCAGCTACACGCTGATGCGCAGTGAGTGCGCGATCCGCAATGCCGCGGTGATCGGTGCGGTGGGCGGCGGCGGTGTCGGCGCCGAGATCAAGCTGCGTCTGGACTACGGCGAGTACGACCGCGTCGCCACAATGGTGCTGTTCACGCTCGCGCTTACGGTCGCAGCCGATTTGGCGGCGAACTTCATCCGCCGCCAGTTGCGCACCGACCCCAACCACCCTCGCGCTTCACGCAACCAGTCGTTCAAGGCGCAGGTGTCGCGCAAATGGATCGGCGTTGGGTTCGCGCTGTGCGCCGTGGGATGGTCGGCGTTCTACCAGATGCAGCCTCACCCGATGACGGTGCAGGAGCCGCAGCTTCCAAAGCTGCTTGCGCTGTTTCAGCCGAAGGGTTGGGAACGGCTGGCCTTCTTCAAGGACCTGCTGAAGCCGGACCTGGACTGGACCTCGGTGAATCACGAGTCCAGCGACATCCGCAGTCATTTCGTGACGCACAAAGACCTGGAGATCGAGAAGACTGATGACCGCGCAGAGTTCCTGGGCGCAGTGAGGGGGATGCGCCTGGCGCTGGGGCCGCAGGACATAGACGGCAGCAGTACGATCCCTCGCAAGGTGCTTGAGCAGGAAGGCGAAGCGCCGTTGGAGGAGCTGTTCGCCAGCGTGATCTACACGGATTCTGACGCCGCAACCTTGCAGGCACTGGCGGAAGGTCGCGCCGATGTGGGGGCGATCCAATGGGAAAGCTGGGGCGCGGCGCGCAAGGACAAGCAGGTCTTCCGATGGCGCCTGAAGACTAACCTGACGTTTACCACGCTGCGCTACGAGGGCACCAAGATCGAGCCCGGCCCGTTGCAGGTGGCGATCAAGAGCGCCACGGTGCCGGTAGCCATGGCGATCGTAGGCACGCTGCTGGGCGTGCTGGGCGCGATGCTGCTGTGCTACCCGCACTCGGTGGCGTTCCAATTGGAGGCGCACCGATTTACGGGCGAGACTCCGGCGATCTGGCAGCGCGCGCTGCGCTGGTTGCAGGCGGTGCTGTCGCGCATGGTGGCGGTGACTTCGCGTGCAATCCCGGAAGTCATGTGGGCAATGTTCTTCATCGCGTTTTTCGGCATGGGCGTGGTGGCGGGCGCAATGGCGATCGCAGTGCACAGCATGGGCGTGCTGGTGCGCGTGTTCGGCGAGACCGTGGACAACATCCCGTACCGCCGCTTCGAGCAGAGCTTTGCCGGCTCGCGCGTGGCTTGCTTCGGGTACGCGGCTGTGCCGGTTAGCTGGCGCGACTGGATGACCTACAGCTTCTTCCAGTTCGAAAGCAACGTGCGCGCGGGCGTGGTGCTGGGCATTATCGGCAGCGCGGGGTTGGGGTTCATCTTCAGCTTCAACTTCGAGCACTTCCACTATCACAAGGCGTCCACGGACCTCATTGTGATCATCATGCTTACGGTGATCATCGACCGCCTTTCGCGCGTCCTGAAGTTGACGCGGGTGGCAACCTAAAGTCGTTGGCCGCGAAAACGCGAATCACGGCTTTGCCTTTCGCGTCTTCGCGGCCTCCACTTACCCAGTGTTCAGCAACCCGCGTGCGATGCCCTTTACCGTGGTGAACAGAGCTTTCTCGATCTCGCGGTCTTTGCGGTCGCCGGCGCGCCATTGGCGCAGCAGTTCGATCTGCGTGAGGCTCATCGGGTCGATGTACGGGTTGCGAAGCCGGATCGCGCGGGCAAGCCACGGTTCGCGCTCCAGCAGTTCGCCTTGCTCGCGGACCGACAGAATCTGCTCGCGCGTCGCGTCGAAAGCGGCTTTGAGTTCATCGAAAAGGTTGCCCGCTGCCTCGTCTGCCAGCTCGGAGTAGCGGGCGGCGATGCCGATGTCGGCTTTAGCCATCACCATTTCGACGTCGGCCAGCAGCACCCGCAGCACGGGCCATTCGCGCGCGGCGTTGCGCAACGCATCCAGGCCGAACTTTGCGATAGCGGCTTCAAGCCCGCGCCCCACGCCGTACCATCCCGGCAGCGTCAGGCGCGACTGCGTCCACGCGAACACCCACGGGATCGCGCGCAGGTCGCCGATCCCTTTCTGCTGGCGACGCGACGGCGGGCGCGAGCCGATGCTCATGCGGGTGATCACGTCCACCGGCGTCGCGCTTAGAAAGTACGCGAACAGTCTCGGGTCGTCGTGCACCAGCCCGCGATACGCCGCGCGCGACTCATCGGCGACAACCTGCATGATCGCGCGCCACTCTTCCCGCGGTGCGGGCAGCCAAGTTTCGCGCGACGAAAATGCCAGGACCGCGCCGGCCGTTGCTTCCAGTGTGCGCTGGGCAATGCCGCGCAGGCCGTAGCGCGAATGAATGATCTCGCCCTGTTCGGTAACGCGCAGGCGGTAGTCAACGCTGCCGGGCGGCTGGGCGGGGATCGCCTCGGTGACCTTGGTGCCGCCGCGGCTGACGGTGCCGCCGCGGCCGTGGAACAGCACGAGCTTCACGCCGGCTGAACGTGCGACCTCGACCAGCTCCTCCTGCGCGCGGTACAGCGCCCAGCGCGCGGACGCAATGCCGGAGTCTTTGCCGCTGTCGGAGTAGCCGAGCATCACGTGCTGCACGTTGCCGCGCGCGGCCAGGTGTTCGCGATACAAGTCGTTGCCGAGGACCTTGGACAGCGTCGGCCCCGCGTTGCCCAGGTCGTCCACGGTTTCGAACAGCGGCGCGACATCCAGCGGCACGTCACCGTCCTCTATTAGTCCGGCTTGCCGCGCCAGAAACAGCACACCCAGCATGTCGTCCGGACCCTGCGCCATGCTGATGATGTACGGGCCGACTGCGCCCGCGCCGTGCACCCTGCGAGTGCGCGCGATCGCGCGGAAGACTTCCAGCGTGTCTCGGGCTTCATTTGAGTTAGGTGCCGCGCCGCCCGAGTCCATCCCGCTCACGAGCGCCTGTGTGCGGGCGTCCGCCGGCGCGTCAAAGAACGCCTCGTCGCCCAGCAACTCGCCGCAGCAGCGGCGGTGAACCTCGCTGTCCTGGCGGGTGTCCAGTGTGGCGAAGTGAAACCGGAAGGTCTCCACGCGCCGCACCCATCTGCGCACGTGGTGAAGCCCCGCATGCCTGCCGGAGTGCGTGCGCAGGCTTTCGGCGATCAGGCGGATGTCCGCCAACAGCTCTTCCGCAGTGGCGTAGCGTTCGCGGTCGTCGCGCAGCGTGGCGCGCAGCTTCACCACCATGCAGTGAAGCATCACGCGATACGGCATGTCGCGGTGGCGCAGCGGTACGCGGTCCAGCTCTTTGGGGAACTGTGCCACCAGTTGGCGCTGGCGTGAGCGCAGTTCCGCCGAGAAGGCGATCCGCGATTCGCTTTGGGTAAGCCGATCGAGCAGCGCGCGCGCCTCGTCGATGTACAGCCGCAGGACGGCGTCGCGGTGCCGCTGCAGCGTGCCCTCAATCGTGTCCGCATTGACGTTGGGGTTGCCATCCATGTCGCCGCCGACCCAGCTTCCGAAGCGCACGAACACGGGGCACTCCAGCGTCTCGCCGAACACGCTCTCGAACGCAGCCTCGAGCGCTTCGTAAAAGCTGGGCACGATGCGGTAGATCACCTTCGACAGGTAGAACAGTACGTGCTCGGTTTCGTCGGCGAGTGTTGGACGTTGCGAGAAGTGTTCCTCGGTCTGCCACGCGGCGTGCACTTCTTCGCGAACGCGATCCCAGGCGCGTTGTTCTTCTACCGGTGTGAGTGCGCCGGGCTCGATGCGATCCACCAGTGCCCGCGCGATGCGCTGCTGCTTCGTGAGCAGCGAGCGGCGAACCGCCTCGGTGGGGTGCGCGGTGAACACAGGCTCGATGGCAAGCCGCGCGAGTGCTTCGCGGACCTGTTCAGGTGAGACACCGTCTTCTTTCAGCTTGGCAAAGATGGCCTCCGGGCTGTTGGACTGAACGCCCTCGCGCTCGTAGGCGCGGCGGCGGCGGATGCGGTGAATCTGCTCGCCCATGTTGATCGCGCTGAAGTACGCGGAGAACGCGCGCACCAGTTTCTCGCGTGTCCGCAGATCGGATTGCTGCAGCCTCGCGAGCATGTGGGCCGCAGCTGTTTCGTCTCCTTCGCGGGCGGCTTGGGACGCGAGACGCGTGGACTCAACGAGTTCGAAGAACTCGTCTCCCTCCTGCTCGCGCAGCATGTTCCCGACGACTTCGCCGAGACGGCGGATGTCGTCACGGAGGGGCTGGTCTTTGGCGTCGAAGCGAGGCATGGGGCACGCGTTGTCTAGGTGAACGCGTCCGCCTTCGCTGAAGCTTCGGCGGACACGATCTTCACCCGCACAGCGGGTGAAGATCGTGGCGGGAGCACATGGGAATCGAACCCACCTGACACTTGCGCGTCACTACGGTTTTGAAGACCGAGAGGCCCACCAGGCGCCTTTCTGCTCCCGTGACACTGTTATACCTGACGCGGCGGGCGTGCGAAACAGGAGCCCGCAGCGCGGTTCGAGGGCCTCACCGCGCCCTGTACGCGTCGATGGGCGCAAGCGAGGGCCGAATTCGGGCACCCGCGTCGGACCTTCTACACCTGAGCTTCCAAGCCTGCCGCAACTAAAGTGTTGACGACAGGGAGTCTGCGGCGCGGGAAGTGAGCCCATGACTCTCTGCTCCCCTACAAGCCTTCGCGATCGTCGTACCAATCGATCATGAACTCCGCAGCTAGCGCGCCCAAAACTCCAACTGTAGAGCGTGACAGAATGATATGGGGACGTGTATCGCTTCGAACGCGAATTGCCGCTTCGACAGCGACTGAGGCGTGTAGGGTTCGTAGCGTGCTTCCAATTTTCACCCAGTCCCACTGAATCTGGTTCAGGAGTTCGGTCAGTACACTGTCCAGATCCTCTTCTTCCCGTTTCGGCACTTCGAGGTACCAACCATCTTTGCCTGCGTCGGGGCCTAACCTGATGGGTCTATCGTCGGTTGTTTCCGTAGGCTCGGCTCCGAGCACGTGGGATACCATTGCGATATCCAACGTGTCGGCAACTACCGACATGCAAGCGCCAATCAAAGGACGTTTGCCGGGAACAGGTATCACGTGCACAACTGAGCCTCCATTACCTGACCATTCATCTTCGCAATCGCCACGCAGTTTTCAGGAAAGCCATGCCGTACTTGAACACGCGGGCCTTGCTGCGGCCTTCGCCGCGGCGGCGGTAGTGGATGCCTACCTCTTTTACCCGCGCGCCTTTGTCTTTTGCCCACGCCAGTAGCGCCGGCTGAATTTCGAAGAACTTTGCCTCTGCCTCGGCGTCGGCGAACAGCGCTCGCCGGTACAGGCGGAACCCGCTGCTTACGTCCTTCGCCGGCAAGCGCGCCAGCCACGCAAACCACCCAGCCAGCACACGGGACAAGAAGCGCCGGAACATGTTGCCGTCGTTGCCGCCCCCGGGTGCGTATCGCGACCCGATCACCAGGTCTGCATCTGTGCGCGCTTCCCACAACTTCCGCGCGTCCTCGGGTGCGTGGCTGCCGTCGGCATCCATCACCATGGCCCATTCGGTGCTGGCTGTACGCAGGCCTTGCAGCAGCGTCGCCGCGTAGCCCTGTTTGTTGATCAGCACGCCTGCGCCGGCTGTGGTAGCCTCTTCGCGGGTGGCGTCGGTGCTGTCGCCGTCGATCACGAGCATCTGCGCCTGCGGCAGCTGCTCACGCAACGCGGCGATCAACGGGCCGATGTTGCCGGCTTCGTTCAGGGTGGGCAGGACAATGGTCAGCTCGGTCACTGGTGCGCGGCTGCGATGGCTTCCACCAGCTCGCTATCCTGGCCGGGAAGCAGCGTGCGGGGGTCGAACACAAGCGCGTCGTTTTCGATGCGGCAGAACACGCTGGGCGTGCCCATCCGCAGCCGCCGCGCCGCGATGTCCGGCGAGCCGCCAAGGTTATCAATCGCCAGCACAGTGGGCGGCAGCGATTCGCCGGGCGTTGACCCGCCGCCGATCTGGCTGGTGCTTTCCTGCAGCTCCACCTTGATGCGGCGCTTGCGCAAGCGCGTGGCGATGCTTTTGGCCAGCTTCTTGACCTCTTCGGCGGGCTTGGCGATTGCGGCCAGCGTCGGCACGGTCTGTGGCGCCGTTGACGTGTCAAGGTACAGCTTCAGCGTGTGCTCCAGCAGTGCGAGCGTAACCTTGTCGCAGCGCATCATGCGGAACAGCGCGTTCTTCTTGACCTTCTTGATCAGCTCCTTGCGCCCGACAATGATGCCGGCTTGCGGGCCGCCGAAGAGCTTGTCGCCGCTGAAGCAGACCACGTCGGCGCCGGTGCGGATCAGCTCGGGCACACTGGGCTCGCGCGTGATGCCGTATTGCTTGAGGTCCACGATGCTGCCCGCGCCGAGGTCGTAGACCACAGGGAGGTTGCGGCGGCGGCCGACTTCGACCAGCTCTTCCAGCGAAGCCTCTTCAGTGAACCCGACAATCGCGTAGTTGCTGGTGTGCACCTTCAGCAGCAGCGCGGTGCGTTCACTGATCGCGCCTTCATAGTCGCGCGCGCGCGTCTTGTTGGTTGTGCCGACTTCGATCAGCCGGCAACCCGCCTTGCGCATCACATCCGGCATGCGGTAGCTGCCGCCGATTTCGACCATGTGCGCGCGCGAGCAGACTACTTCGGCGCCGCCGGCCAGGGAGTTGAGGATGATCATGGTGGCGGCGGCGTTGTTGTTGACGACGGTGGCGGCTTCGGCGCCTGTGACGCGTTCAAGCAGGCCGTTCACCAGCTTGTCACGGTCGGAGCGCTTGCCGGAGGCGCGATCCAGCTCAAGGCACGAATACTGTGCGGCTTCGCGGATGGCAGCTTCGGCGACCGACTGCGCCAGCGGCGCGCGCCCCAGCGACGTGTGCAGAATGACGCCGGTCGCGTTGATCACGCGGCACTGGATCGGTCCCAGCACGCTGCTCAGCCGGCGGTCCACGCGCAGCGCGAGCGACTCGACCGAAAGCTCGGACAGGAACACGTGGCTGCCTTCGCGGATTTCGGTACGCAGCTCATCCAGCGCGGCGCGCGTTTCGTTGGTGACGAGCGTTCTGCCGCTGCGCTGAATCAACGGCGCAAACGGCTCGCTGCCCAGCAATGTGTCGAGCTTGGGCAGGTCGCGGGGCGTGGCGGTACTGGCGGTGGCGGCTTTGTTCACTGCGGCAGTCTAGCAGTGCCGCGCCGATGGGCCAAATGGCTGTGCAAAGGTCTTTACCGTGGATTAGTCGTCCTTTGGCAATTCCGGCGGCCGCATTCCGTATCATAGAGACGTGGCAGAAGGTGTACTCAGCCGCAACACGCACCCCAACGCCGGTCTACGGCGGTTTCTGCGCAACTGCCTGGCGGGTGGGGTGGCTTCCGCCTGCTATTTCGCGGTTTACTTGCCCTTGAGGCACTGGACGCCGCTGCCGCAGACCGCTGCCGACAACATCGGTTTGATGGTGGGGGCGCTGATCCAGTTCGTCGGGTGCCGCTACTTTGTCTTCAAGGCCCGCGAAGGCAGCCTGCCGCGGCAAGCCGCCGGTTTCGCCGCCGCGGAGCTTGCGACGCTGCTGCTGAACATGGCGGTGCTGTGGGCGCTTCGCGGTGTGCTGCCGCGCGGCATCGGGGAAAGCGACCTGCTGGCGCTGCTCAGCACGTTCATTGTGTTTGCCGGGTTCAGCTACCCGGTTTGGCACCTGGTGTTCAAGCCGGCGCCGGCCAAATGAACACAGGCCGGGCGAACCCGGCCTGTGTGAGTTGCAGCCTTCCACTAACTCAGCTTTTCAAGCGCCTCGTCAATGGTCTTTTCCAGATCGGTCTTGCGTAGCTCGCGCGCAAGCGTCTTCAGCCCTTCGACGTCCTTCTTCTCGACGAGCTTCTCGACTTCGGTCTGGGCGCTGTCCATGATTTCGCGGTACAGCGTCTTGGTTTCCTCGGCGGCGGGCATGCCGACCAGCCCGTCATCAAAATTGCGCAGCACGTACTTGATGGCGTCCTTGCGGTCGCCGTCCTTGTGCGCCTTGCGGGCCTTCTCGAGGTTCTTTTCAAGCTTCTTGTTGGCTTTCTCGACCAGCGTTTCGACCTTGGCGAGATAGCCTTCCAGCGTCCGGTGGTTCGGCACTGAACCCGGCCGGAACAGCTCGTTGCCCCAACTGTCCGCCACGATCAGCATGCTGCGACCTTCGGGCACGCCGTAGTCGCGGGCGGGGTTGTCGCTGAGGATCTTCGCGACAGGCACCACGCTGTTTTCAGCCCACGGCGACGGCCCGCGTTCCGCGGTGTACGGAACCTTGATGAACACGGCCTTGGTCTTGCTGAGCTTTGCGATGTCGCGCCCGTAGATGGCTGTGTCGGGCTCGTTTTCGCTGGGGAACCAGATGACCAGCGGCTGTTTCTTCTCCGCCGCTGTCTCCAAGGCTCCTGCCGAGGGTTCGTTCCACGCCGGGATGGACTCCGGATCAAGCGTGGGGTTGGGATTGCGGGCGGCCGGCTGGGCGCTTCCAACGCCCACACCACCTACCCCGCCTGACGAGCCGATTCCACGGCCGCCTGTCCCTGGAATTCCTCCGGAGGCACCGCCTCCAGCTCCGCCGCCTCATCACTGTGCGGCGAGCGGCTGAGCGACGATGCCGGCAAGCGCGAAGGCGCCGACGGTCGCCAGCAAGCTAAACATAACCTTCTTCATGGAATCTCCTCCAGAAGGGAAAATGACCCAGCACCTGCGTGTATTTCGCCAAAATTTGGGAGGAGTTACAGAGAAAAAGGAAAAAACCACCCAAAAAACCACCCCGAAAGGCCAGGTTGCCCCAGCCTTTCGAGGTTTTCCGGGTAGTCCGCCCGATTACCCGAGCTTGCTGATAGCCTCGTCGATGGTCTTCTCGACGTCGGTCTTCTTCAGCTCACGTGCAAGGCGCTTCAGCCCGTCGGCGTCCTTCTTTTCTGCCAGCTTCTCGATCTCG
>CAZNBU010000020.1:0-16879 GCA_964571035.1 uncultured Planctomycetaceae bacterium
TCTCCGGGGCGGTTTCCAACAGTGTAACCGAAACATCCGAAACTTTGGACTGCTCATTCGGGTCGAGAACCACAAGCGCCGGGGCCTTCGGCTCGCCCCTTGCGGCCCCGAACGCCGTTGCGCCGGCCAGCAACAGCAGCCCGGCGAACACCATCCAACCCAACGGCTTGAACAGCCGCCACTCCCGCGACAGGATGGCGTTGGCAGAACGGTTGTTCGTCATTGACTCGACCTCCGGGGTGATAGTTTGCCTTCATTTGATACATTTGTCGATAGCCGTGTTGCGTTTTTTCAGCTCAACGCGCCGCCGCGGAACATCCTGACCGCGGCGATGCAGACCGAGCTGGCTACCGCATTGAAGAAGCTGCGCGCTTCCCGCGACCACAACGCCGTGTTCCTTACCACCGCGCTTGGAGATTTCTCGGCTGGCGCGGACATCCGCGAGCACATCGGCCGCGACAACTGCGAGCGCATGCTCAAAGCCGCGCACGGGCTGATCGCCGAGATCCTGCGGCATCCCGTGCCGGTAGCCGCATTTGTGCGCGGCGCCTGCCTAGGCGGCGGGTTTGAGCTGGCGCTGGCCTGCGACCACGTTGTCGCCGACGAAAGCGCCCAGATGGGACTGCCCGAGATCACCCTGGGGTGCTACCCACCGGCCGCCACTGTTCTTGCCCCGCAACGCCTGCCTGCCCACGTAGCCCACGACCTGGTGCTCAGCGGGCGAGTGTTCACGGCGCGGGAACTAGCCAACCGGGGGGCTGGATTTGAAGCGGTACCGGACTTGGAAGCAGCAACCAACGAGCTTGGTATCCGATACACCTCGCTACCGCGCGGGCCGCTTGAGGAAGCCACCCGTATGCTTCGCAGCGGCGCCGCAGAGCGGTTTGAGTCAGCGGTCGGAGGAATTGAGGCGGCTTTCCTGGATCGGCTTCTGCAAATGCGCGATGCCACGGAGGGGCCGCAAGCATTTCTCGCGAAACGAAAACCGTCCTGGGATCACCAGGGCGGGCAGAACGGGTAAGCTGGAACCCCGGATTATCAGGCGACCCAAGGCGGCCTGCACGTTACAATGATGGAGGAGGACTCACATGCGTACCTGCCTGGCATTGGGGGCCCTGCTGTTGATTGGGCTTGTGCTTGTTCCCGAATCGGCCGTCCAGGCCGATGATAAACCTGACCACAAGGCAATTCGCGAAGCCATCGGGCCGGTCGCCAACATGATCGAGCGCGACAAGGCGAACGTCGACGGCGCGGTGGAGGGAATCAAGAAGCTCGAAGGGATGCTGGACTACGAGTCCGCCATCCTGCTGCTGAGCTACTTTGACGACTGTGACCGCGCGTGGGACGCGACCTCGGGTGACCGCAACGCGCCCAAAGAAGCACGTGGAAGGCCGGTCGATTCGTACAAGATCGCCAACGCGATCCTTGAGTGCATCCGCCGTATGTCGTTCCCGGAAGAAGTCCTGCAGTTCGCCATCCGCGAAGACATCACAAATCCCGAAAAGCACGCGCTGCGTGTACGCATGGCGATGGTGGACGCCATTGCGCGCCATGCTGGCGACAACAAGGAGTGCCTCGACTTTCTGATGGATTACGCGAAGGATCAGACAGCGGACACCGACCTGCGCGTGATTGTCGTGATCCACCTTGCTGACCATGGCGAGATCGCCGACGTTCAGAGCCGCCTGATGGTGACCCTGCGCGACCCAAGCTGGCGCGTGCGCGACGCTTCCATTGAAGCGCTCACCAAGATTGCCAGCCACAACGAAGGCGTGATCACACTGGCGCTGATCAACGCGCTCGCCGTCGAGGAAGGCAAACTGCGCCAGTCGCTGCGCGACGCGCTGCGCAAGATCACCGGCCAGCGCCTGGGCACCGACTCAGACGAGTGGGCCGACTGGTACAAGAACCGTCACCGCAAGGATGGCGGCCTGCCGCCGCGCAAGGGCGGCGATGACGGCACGCGCGTAAAGGTGTTCGGTACCGAGACATTCTCTGACCGCTATGTGTTCGTGATCGACACTTCGATTTCTATGCTCGAAAAGATTTCGCCGGAAGAGAAAGAAGATCTGCGCAAGTCCATCACCGGGACGCCGGGCGAAGAAAAGGATCCGCGCCGCCCATTGGACTGGACGCGCATCGAAAACAAGCTTGACCTCGCGCGCGAGGAGATCATCCGCAGCCTCGAGGTCATGAACCCCGAGAAGACCAAGTTCACGATCATCGCGTTCGCGCAGAAGATGACGATGTGGAAGGAAGAGCTGCTCCCCACCACGCCCGAAAACGTCAACGACGTAACGACCTGGCTGCGCGATCTGCGTGGCGAGAAGCTGACTAACGTATTCGGCGCGCTGGATGCAGCCTATGACCTGAGCGAGCGACTGGCTGGCATCGACGTGGACAAGCGCAACAAGCGCCGCAGCAAGCGCGACAAGACGGTCACCGGCCCCCACCGCGATGAGGCGCTACCGGACACGATCTTCCTGTACACAGACGGGTTCGCCACCTACGGCAAGTATTCCGGTGACGACAAGAACTGGATGAAGTACAGCATGGAAGAGAAGGCCAAGCTGTACCAGGTCATCATGCGCGAGATGCACAAGGAGATCACAGACCGCAATCGCGTCGCGCGCATCACCATCAACACCGTCGGCGTCGGCAAGCGGCAGGATTACACGACCCTGCGCGACATCGCGCGAAACACCGGCGGCTCGTACGTCGGGCTGGGGAGATAACCACAACACGGCGCAGAATAGGCCCGGCTTTCAAGCCGGGCCTGCGTTTATCAGGGCAGCTATGGAGCAGCGGCAGAAACTCCTGATCCGAAACATCGCAGCCGGCGCGGTGCTGGTGATCCTGCTGGTGTTCGTGCTGGCGTGGCTTGGCGTGTTTGAAAGCGCGGGATCAGACGAGGCGCAGGTACGCGACCTGATGGAGCAAGCGCGCGCCGAGATCAATGACCACGACTGGGATGATTTTCTTGATCTGTGCAACCTGGACCAGCAGCGCCGCGAGGCGTGGCGGGCGGCAATCCCGCGCCAGGCGGCTGTGGTGCACCTCGACTCGTTGCAGCCGACCGAGTTGCTGAGCGTGCCCCCGGGCGCCACCGAGGTGGAAGTAGACGTCAACGTCATCGCCAGCCTGCGCAACCCGCTGTCGGGCAAGAGCCTGCAGACCGACTCGATGAACGGAACCATTTTCTGCGTCAAGGTAGACGGACGGTGGAGGATCGACCTCGATCGCTCGGCGGCAACGTTTCCGTACATCCCGAAACCGTAGGCAAATTCTACTTGCCGACCCAGGCGTCCTGGGGCGCAGGGGCGTGCTTCTCCGCCACTGGAAGCGACGGCTCGGGCGGCACGGCTGGCCGAATCGTGATCGGCAGCAGCGCGAGCGCAAACAGCGCGCACACCATCGCGGCTTTCCAGAAGTTGCGCGTTACGCGGGTTTCGTGCTGGCCGCCGAACTGGAAGTGATGGTGCAGAGGTGAGCAGCGAAAGATCCGCTTGCCGCCGGTGGCTTTGAAGTATCCAACCTGAAGTATCACAGAGCCGGCCTCCGCAACAAGCACACCGCCGGCTACCAGCAGCACCACCTCCATGCGCCCCAGCACAGCCATCAACCCAAGCAGCGCGCCTAGCGCAAGGCTGCCGGTGTCGCCCATGAACACTTTGGCTGGGTGGCGATTCCACAACAGGAACCCGATCAGCCCACCCGAAGCAGCCATGCCGAGTGCGGCCACGGTCCACGAGATCGAGGGATCAGTGTCGCCGAATATCGCGAACAGAGCGCTGGCGCCGCCTAGCGCATAGAAGGCGATCGCGCCGGTGCCGCCAGCCAGGCCGTCCAGCCCATCGGTCAGGTTGTAGGCGTTGCTCGCGCCGACCATCGCGACCATGCCCAGAGGGACCATGAGCCATCCAAGATCCAGTTGCAGAAACGGCAGGTAGACCACGCGCCCGTCGATGCCCAGCAGGTACGCCGCAGCGGTGCACGCCACGGCCGCAATCGCACCCTGCGCGAGCAGCTTGTCCCGCGCAGAGATGCCGTCCTGCCCGCGGCGCGTCAGCTTGCAGTAGTCGTCGAACAGGCCGAGCGCAGCGCCGGACAGAAGCACGAACGCGGCTACACCGATGGACGCCCATACTTTGACCGGCGAGCCGCCTTGCAGCGTCAGCGCTACACCGCCGGCCAGCGAAGCCAGCACCACCGACGGCACCAGGAACGCGCCGCCCATGGTGGGCGTGTTCTTCTTGTCGGCGTGCAGCAGGTTCAGGTACTCGCTTGCCTTGCGTTGCTCGCCGTCGTTCAGCTTGCGCCGCACAAGCCACGGAATCACCAGCCGCCCGCCTAGCGCGCTCAGCAGCACGCCGGCGCCGAACACCCCAGCCAGCGTGAGCAGCACTGCCAGCAGGCCGTTGTCCGCGATTGCCAATGGCGCAAGCGTCTGCATGTTCATCCTATGCCGCGGGTTTGCGGGCGCTGATCACTTCGGGCAGTGGGTCACCGACCGGCCGCTCACGGCTGGTGGGCCGCAACGAGCTCGCAGCCGTTGTCCCATACCGCTGCCGCAACTGCTCAACCACGCGATTCATCTTCATGCCGTTGCTGCCCTTCACGAGCAGGACGTCCCCGGCGCGTACTTCGTTCGCAAGCTGATCAGCCGCCTCTTCCGACGTGTCGAAGCGCCATACCGCGCCGTGACCCATCTCCAGAAAGTGCTCTTCATACACTTCGGCAAGCGCGCCCATGCGTGGGCCGACGGCGACGACAAGATCGACCGGCTGCGACGTTCCTGCCCAGGCCACTTCGCGGTGCAGCCGTTCCTCGTCGGCGCCCAGCTCCAGCATGTCGCCGAGCACGGCAATCCGCTGCCCGTCGCACGGAAACTGGCCAAGCGTGCGCAACGCGGCGCAGGTGCTGGCAGGGTTGGCGTTGTAGCTGTCATCGAGAACGCCGATGGGGCCAAACTCGCGGTACTCAAGGCGACGCCCAACCGGCACCGCGCGACGCAGCGCCACCTGCATGTCGAACATGGTGATGCCGCTGACCCATCCCACCGCAATCGCCGCGAGGGCGTTCATCACGTTGTGCTCGCCCAGCAGGCTGATGCGAAACTCGTAGCGCCCATTAAGCAGGAAGTGTGTTCCGTAGCGGTTGCAGCGGATGTCCTCCGCGCGCAGTTCACAGCGCGCGTCGGTGCCGAACCCCACAACACGGCAACTCGCGCGGGAAGCGGCTTTGACGCAGCGCGGGTCGTCGAAATTGACGATGGCGATCCCGTCACGAGGCAGGCAACCCAGCATGTCGCTCTCTTCCGCCACCACGCCGTCGAGACTGCCAAGACCTTCGAGATGCTCCTCACTTATATTGGTAAGCACCGAGCACTGCGGGCGGGCAATCGTCGTGAGCGCTTCGATTTCGCCTGGCTCGCTGGTTCCCAGCTCGATAACGGCGAAGTCGTGGTGCTCGTTCAGGCGCAGCAGTGTCCGGGGCACACCCACGCGGTTGTTTTCGTTGGCTTCGTTGGTCAGCACCGAGAAGCGTGAACGCAGCACGGCGCCCGCGAGCTCACGCGTGGTCGTCTTGCCGTTGCTGCCGCCGATGCCGATGACACACGCCTGCTGCTGGTCGCGATGCCAGCGGGCAAGCCGCCCAAGCGCGCTCAGCGTGTCCTCGACAAAGATCGTCGGGACCGTGGGCACGAAGTCATCCGGCAGGCGGGAGGTAACCAGCGCGCAGGCGCCCTTGCGTTGCGCGTCATTCAGAAACTCGGCGCCGTCAAAGTTGGGGCCCTTGAGCGCAACGAACAGGTCGCCGGGCACAAGCCGACGCGTGTCGCTGCACACCTGGCCAACCTGAATCGGGAGAGCACGGGAGCTGTCGTTGGCGTCAACACCGCTGGGCGCATCCGGGCGGCGCACCCAGATGCCACCGACGGCAAGCTTCACGTCGCGGACAGTGAATCCCGGCATGTGCATCCCTGACTAGACACCGACAGCCCGGCGGCCGCTACCGACGCCCCAGAACGTTTCAAGGGCGCTTCGGGCTTCTTCTCTGTCGTCAAAATGCACAGTGCGGTCTGAGAAAATCTGGTAGGTCTCGTGGCCCTTGCCGACGATCAGGATTACGTCGTCGGCCCCGGCTTCAGCGACCGCGCGGCGGATCGCTTCGCGGCGGTCCACGTAAGTTTCGACAAGCCGCTGCTGCGGCGGGATGCCCGCGACGATTTCGTCGATGATCGCTACCGGGTCCTCGCTGCGGGGGTTGTCGCTGGTGACGATCGGGCGGTCCGCCAACGCGGCGCCGATTGCCCCCATCTGTGGCCGCTTGGTACGGTCGCGGTCGCCGCCGCATCCGAAAATGCAGACCAGCTTGCGCCCCGCGCACACCTTGCGCAGTGTGGACAGCACGTTTTCCATGGCGTCGGGAGTGTGCGCGTAATCGACGAACACGGTCGGCGCCGGGTGGTCAAACGCCACGCGTTCCAGCCGGCCGGGCGCGCCCCGGAAGCTTTGCACGGCCGCCCGGATGTTCTGCACCGGCAGATCAAGCGCGAGCGCCATTGCGACGGCGCCCGCGACGTTTTCGACGTTGTAGCGGCCGGTCAAGGGGCTGGTGAATGCGGCTGCGCGATCCAGCCAACGCAGGCCGAAGCTCATGCCGGCAAGGCCGATCTCGACCTGCTCGATCTGCATGTCGGCATCGTCGTGTTGCCCGACACCGAGCGCGATCCCGGCGCAGCGCTTCATCATGCGCGCGCCGTATTCCGCGTCGATGTTGACAACGCCGAACCCGGTGCCGGGTGTCAGGGCTTCGAACAGGCGGGCCTTTGCATCGAAGTACGCGTCGAAGCCGCCGTGGTAGTCCAGGTGGTCGCGTGTCAGGTTTGTGAAGATCGCCCCGTTGAAGTTGACACCGGCAACGCGATCCTGGGCCAGCGCGTGGCTGCTGACTTCCATGATGCAGGCTTGCTGCCCGTAGGCGCGCATTTCCGCCAGTGTTCGATGCACTTCAATCGCGCCCGGTGTGGTCAGCTTGGCGGTGCGTTGGTCGTTCCCGACGATGTTCCAGACTGTGCCCATCAACCCGCACGGAATGCCGCAAGCTTCAAGGATCTCGCGCAGCAGGAACGCGCTGGTGGTCTTGCCGTTGGTGCCGGTGATGCCGATGACTTTCATGTGCCGGCTTGGCTCGCCGAACAGGATGCTCGCGATATGGCCCAGCGTGCGGCGCGGATTCTCGCTCACGAGTTGCGGGACCAGCCGATACTCCTTCAACTCATGCGACACAAGCAGGGCCGCGGCGCCAGCCTCCAGCGCCGGTTTCACGAACGCGTTGCCGTCCGCCTTCACGCCGGGCAACGCCGCGAACAGGTTGCCCGGCTTGACCGCGCGGCTGTCGTCGGCTGCGCCGGTGACTTCGAGCTTTTGCGGAAACAGCAGGCGAACCTCGGGATCGACCTGCTTCAATGCGCGGTACATGGTTTGCAGGCGCATGGTTATTCCTCTTCTGGGGGCGCTTCGGGAACGCCCATGTGCTTCAAGCTGCGCAGCACAACGCGCGCCACCGTCGGCGCGGCGACCGTGCCGCCGTAGTGGCGGATGCGCCACCCGTACTTGTTGACGTTTCTTGCGCGGGCTTCATTGACCACGACAATGATGCTGATCTGCGGATTCTCCGCGGGCGCAAACCCGACAAAGCTGCAGATCTTGTCCTCGGTGTACTGTCCGCCGACAACCTTGTGGGCAGTGCCGGTCTTGCCCGCAATCTGGTACTGCTTGAGCTTGGCGTTGGTCGCCGTGCCGTCGCTGACGACGTCAGCCAGGAACGGCCGTATCGCCGTGGCCGTCTTTTCCGACATCCACGACTCCAGCAGCGCCTCTGGCACTGCTTCATGCAGCACCTTGCCGTCGCTGCCGGTGACGCGCTTGATCACATACGGCTGATACACCTTCCCGCCGCTGGCCATTGAGTTGAAGCAGTTCAGCATCTGGAGCGGCGTAACCTGAATCTCGTACCCCATGCAGACGGAAGCCAGCGAGTTCGCCTCGGTCCAGTCCGCCTTCTTGCGGATGATCCCGGCGCTTTCGCCAAAGCGCGGTCCGCCCAAGTCGAACCCCGTGCGCCGCGCGAACCCGATGCCGGTTACGGCGTCGTACACTTCATCAATCCCGAGCATCAGGCCGACCCGCACCGCGCAGGTGTTGCTGGAGTGCGCGATCGCGTCGCGCACGGTGACGTGCTCGCGGCCGTTGTGCAGCAAGCGCTTTTCGCCGACGATCTCGTGCCCTTTGTCTGTGATGACCTTGCGCCGCCCCGGCAGCTTCAACTCAACGTCGTACGGGATCAGGCTGTCGGGCGTCAGGATGCCCTTTTCGAAGGCTCGCGCGTAGATGATCGGCTTGATCATGCTGCCCGGCTCAAATGCGTCAGTGATCGCCATGTTCTTGCGCTTGGCGGGGTCCTCGACGCGTTCGTTAGGGTCAAAGTTCGGGAAGTTTGCGATGCCCAGGATCGCGCCGCTGTTGGTGTCCATCACCACAATCGTGGCACCCACCGGGTCCCAGCGCTCGACGCAAGTTCGCAGTTCGTCTTCGACGATGGCCTGGATGCCGCTGTTCAGCGTGAGTTCAACCTTTGCGCCATCGACCGCCGAGATGACCTGGTCGCCCATGCCTTCAATCGGGCGGCCCAGCGCGTCCACCATGGCAATGCGCTTGCCTGCGTCGCCGGCAAGCCAGGTTTCCAGCGCGCGCTCTACGCCCTCGAGCCCTTCCATGTCGCGGCCGACGAACCCGACGATCTGCGCTGCGGATGATCCCAGCGGGTAGCGGCGCTCCTCGATGTTGCGGATGTCGACGCCCGGCAGCTCACCGTGCTTCATCGCATCCTGCACGCGCTCCAGCACATCCTGTGGCGTCTCGTACTGCACGCAGTAGAAGTACTTGTTGCGACGCTCGTAGAGCTGCGTCGCCAGTTTTTGTGCAGCCTCGTGGTCTCGCCCCAACAGCGCGCAAAGCCGTGCTGCGACAATGCCCCGCTCGCCGGCTGGCACCGCGCGCGGGTTCACCACGACGCTTGCGCCTGAAAAAGTGGTTTGCGCCAGCGCGACGCCATCTTCCGTGTAGATCGTGCCGCGCGTGCCCGGCAGCGCGACGCTGCGTGACGAGTTGGCGTTGCGCTGTTGCAGGTAGTCGTCGTGCTGCACGACCTGAAGGCTGTAAAGCCGGCCCGTCAGCCCGAACATCAGCACAATCACAATGCCCAGGACCCAGCCGGCGGCTCGGCGCGGCGAGCGCAGCTTGCCGCCATCCGAGAACATCCACAGCAGCGCTTTACCCACGACGAACCTCGCTCTCCGGCGGCCGCGGATCCGGCTTGCCCGGGATTTCCGGCAAGCCGTCCTCGGGCGGCAACAGCTTGATGCCTTCTTCGCGAACGCGGCGAATCATCTCCACCGGGTCGCCCTTGCGCGCGCGCTCACTCTTGAGCACGCGATGTTGTTCCTGAAGTTCGCGCAGTTCGCGGCTGTGCTGCGCCGCTTCGAACCCGACACTGCGAATCTGCACCCGCTGGCCCACGATCACGGCAGCCAACCCGACACAGAAGAGGATCGCAATGATGCCGGTCTTGAGGTTCATAGGGTCTAAGAGGTCAGAGGCCAGAGGTTAGAGGTCAGTGGCTGGAGAATGGTTCGGTCTCTCACCGTGTATTCGCCTTTCGAGCGACGCTTGCAATCCGTTGAGCATTCGCCCGATCTCCGAAACCTGGTTTACCAACCTGCTCTCTTCAGTTTCCGTGATGTATTGCCGTCTTCTTGCAATGCATACCTGCGTGTCCACCTCCATGAGCGATCCGTAGCTCGTGGAAAGGAATCGCAGGTAGTCTCGAGTTGTGTTTCTTCCGTTTCCCTCGGCGATGTTGGATGGGACCGAGATTGCCGCCCGACGTATCTGTGAAGTCAGAGTGAACTGTTCATGCCGGGGCCACCGATCACTCAACTCGTACAGGGCATCGACGAGATCGACAGCCTTTTCCCAGACTTTCAGGTCACGATGGCTAAGGATTTTTTCGCTCATCCCCGTCTGCCTCTGTGCCTTCCCTGACCTCTGGCCTCCGACCTCTAACCTCTATGTTTCTTGCTCCGATACCTGTCGGGGCCTTCGCGCTCGCGGGCTGCTTCACCCCATGCGAACACGCGCATTTTTGCGCTGCGCGCGCGGGGGTTGGCATCGCGCTCTGCTTGATCGGCGGTTATGGGTGCCGGCTTGAGGATTCTGCCGCGTTCCTGCTGCTGCCACTCGCGATAGGTCTGCTTGACGATGCGGTCTTCCAGCGAGTGGAACGAGATCACGACAACCACGCCGCGTTGCGCCATGCCCTCAGGCACGGCAGCCAAGGCACGCTCAAGCTCGCCCAGTTCGTCATTCACATGGATCCGCAGCGCCTGGAAGGTGCGCGTTGCCGGATCGATACGCTGCTGCTTCCCCGGGTAGGCGCGCCGACAGACGTCCGCGAGGTCGCTGGTCGTGCTCAACCGTCCCTCGCCCAGGGCGCGCTTGATCTCGCGGGCGATGCGGCGGGATGCCCGCTCTTCGCCATAGCGCCAGATCACACGCGCGATTTCGTCTTCCGGCGCGCCTTCCAGGAATTCCAGCGCGCTCTGTCCCGCAGTCGGGTCCATCCGCATGTCGATGGGTCCCGCCTGCCTGAAACTGAATCCACGCTCGGCGCGGTCCAGCTGCATGCTCGACACGCCAAGGTCTAGGAGCAGACCTTCTGCTGGTCCCAACCCCAGCGCTTGGAGCTGTTCATGCCACCCGCTGAACCGGCTGTGGCGGACAATGGCACGCTCTCCGAATCTTCGCAGAGATCGAGCCGCAGCTTCCACAGCCTGCGCGTCGCGGTCGAGGCCGACAACTCTTGCCGCCGGATACCGATCGAGGATGGCGGCACTGTGTCCACCAAACCCGCAGGTACCGTCCACGACATGCGCTCCAGGCCCGAGGGCTCCAAAGGCCTCGACCACCGCTCTGACAAGGACGGGAACGTGTTCGGCCACGGCGTGCTCACGCTACCTCCAGTAACCGCGCGCTTTCCTGCTTTTCGGCAGTGTGAATCACGCGCATCACGTACGGGCTGAACTCAATGCCCGGCGCGAGTTCCTGCACGCGCGCAAGCAGCTCCTTGCAGCGGCGCACTTCGGGCAGGCGGTTCGAGACGTGCTTTTCAAATTCGTCGTCGGTGCCGTGCTCCAGCAGTTCGGTGACTGCCCGCAGGCCGTGCGGATCATCTTCCTGGCGCGTGTTGTGGATGACGTGCATTTCTCCCCCCATCGAGGCACGAAGCGACCGCCGGCGCGAAGACAGCGCCACCCGTGCCGAAAACCGGTTAAGCCGCCGCAGCGGCAATCTGTGTTGGCGGCACCCAAGCGCCGGGTACCTGGCGACTGGCGGTTTCGCGGCCAGTGTGCGCTGTGAGACTCGACCCCCACAGGGCGCTTTCGCGCCGTTCGGCATGCTCACGGCAGGCCGCCCGGTCTTGCCGGGAGCACGCTACTTCTGCTCGGGCAGCGTGCTGTTGTAGATGGCTGCCACGGACTGCGGGTCAAGCTTCTCCACGCTGACCGGGGCGGACACGGCGCGCGCTTCTTCGGGATCGTAGAACTGCATGTGATCCCCCGCGCCGCTTACCACGATTTCATTTTTCAAGTTGGCGTAGGCGACGTGCTCGCGTGGCAGCAGGATTCTTCCTGCCTTGTCGAGCTCAACCTGCTCGACGTATGCCAGCAACTGCTGCCTCCTGCGCTGCTCTTCACCGGGCAAACCCGTGCCGCCGGTGAGTTCTGCAATCCTTCGTTCTCCGTTTTCCTGGTCGAACACCGCCAGGTGGCGGAAGTCCGGGCCGATCATCACGTAGAGAAGGGTCTTGCCGTCGCTCGATGCTGGAAGCTTGCTGCGGAACTTGGCTGGGATCGTTACTCGGTTCTTCGTGTCCACTGTAGAGGTGGCGAGGCCGAAAAATTTGGGTGATTCAGCCATTGCCCCCTCCGACTCAGGGACAATACCCCACTTTCACCCACTTGTCCATCCTGACCAATGATTTTCTGGAAATTCTTTGCTGACAGCCATTTGCGATGACTAGCCCATATATGGATGGCCAGTTCGTAAAGCATATCCAACATATAGTGCAATGGTGTCCAGATAATCTAAATTACTGACACGTTATCAACCAGATTCGGCTCCTGAAAACCCCGAATTCGGATCTCTATCCCCCACTTCGCTCCACCGCTGGATTTCGGAACGACCACTTCCAACGTGCCCGACTCACCTGCACAATCGCGCCGGAGGGCCATTTGACGCACTTTGCAGACCGGCTTCACGAAGCCATTCGCGCCAAGGGCGCGGCGGTGTGCGCGGGCATCGATCCGCGCCCCGACTGGGTTCCGGGCGAGTTCTTTGACGCGGCTTTCGAGCAACACGGCCGCACGCCGCAGGGCGTGCGCGCCGCGGTGCGCAGCTTCTGCCTGGACGTGCTGGATCTGGTCGCGCCGTTCGTGCCCGCGATCAAGCCGCAGGTGGCCTTCTTCGAAGCCCTGGGCCCCGGCGGATGGGACGACTTCGCCGCGATCTGCGCCAAAGGGCGTGAGCTTGGGCTGATCGTGATCGCTGACGTCAAGCGCGGCGACATGGGCACCACTGCGGAAGCCTACGCGCAGGGCCTGTTCGGCACCACAGAGGTCAAGGGCGTGCAGGTTGAGTCCTGCGGCGTGGATGCAGCCACCATCAACCCGTACCTCGGCCTCGACGGCGTGAAGCCGTTCATCGACCGCTCGGCCGGGCACGGCGGCGGCGTCTACGTCCTGGCGCGCACGAGCAACCCCGGCAGCGCGGAGTTCCAGCAGCTTGAATTGAAGCAGGGCGGCGCGCTGGTTGACGAAGTCGCGCGCAAGATCGACGCATGGGGCGCCGAGCACATCGGCAAATCCGGGTACAGCAGCGTCGGCGCGGTCGTCGGCGCGACGCACATCGACGCGGCAAAGCACCTGCGCAAGCTCATGCCGCGCACGCCGCTGCTCGTGCCGGGTTGGGGCGCTCAGGGTGGCGCGGCTGAGGCTGTTCGCGCATGCTTTGACAAGGACGGCATGGGCGCAATCGTCAACTCAAGCCGCGGCGTGATGCACGCCTATGCTTCAGGCCCGCTCAAGGACCATGGGGAAGCCCACTGGCGCGAAGCCGTGCAGACCGCTGCGCGCAGCTTCCGCGATGACATCCGCGCGCTGATGGGATGAACCAGCGGCGTCACCGCCCGTTAGTAGAGGTAGCGCCGGGTTGCGTGGAGTAGGTCATTCGGGCACACTCGCCGCCCCGATCAGTGTCACACCGGAGGAAACCGTGATTCGAAAGTCAGCCGCAGTTGCCCTGCTTGCCATGCTCTTCGCCGGCGCCGCCAGCGCCGACACCATCATCTACAACAAACAGGCTGCGACCGGACGCGAGCAAGCACGCCTTGCCAACGTCACCGTGACCGCTTGGTCAGCCTCCAAGGTTGAGTACAAGACGGAAGAAGGCCGCTCCGGCAGCCTGCCGTCCGCCGAAGTTGTCACGATCAGCCGCAACACACCCGGCATCAGCGATCAGCTGATCAACGCGATCGGGCTTGCCGGCTCCGATCCCCAGGCCGCCAAGGCTGCGCTGGGCAGGGTCGCGGCATCCGGCAACGCGCTGGATAAGGAAGAAGCGCTGTACTGGATCGCCCGCATCGCCGTCAGCGAAGCCAGCGACGGTGGCGCCGGCGCCGCGATCACCGAGTGCCAGAACTACCTCAAGAGCTACAAGGCGGGGTACTTCGCCCGCGAAGTGTACCGCAGCCTCGGCGAAGTGCAGCAGCGCGCCAAGCGCACGGGCGACGCGCGCAACACCTACAAGGCCATGGCCAACGCCGACAACGCGCTGGCGCGCGAAGCCCACCAGATGCTCGGCCAGCTTGAGGCCGCCGAAGGCAACTGGAAGGAAGCCATCAGCGCGTTCGACCAGGCCAAGACCCGCGCCCGCAGCGACGGGTACAAAGCCGGCGAGTACCTCGCGCAGGCGTGGCAGGGCGCGGCAACCGCAAAGAACGGCGACGCCAACGCCGCAAAGACGCTGCTGGAAGGCGTAACCAACGGCGAGGCGTTCGAGGACGCCACGACCTTCGACGATGAGAACGCGCTGGCTATCGCATACCCGGCGCTGGGCGACGTGCTGTTCGGCAAGGAGACCTTCGACAAGGCCTACGACGCCTATATCAAGGCGGCATACTACGCCTGGTGGACCGGCGGCACCGGCGAAGGCCGCAGCATCGGCGGCGCGTACAAGTGCGCGCGCAAGCTGGAGACCACAAGCGACATGTGGAAGAAGCGCAAGGATAAGCTGCGCACCGCGCTCGCGCTGGGGTTCCCGCAGGAGTTGCAGCGCGCCGAAAAGGACTAGCCGCGCAACACGAAACTGAAACAGGGCGCCGCAAGGCGCCCTGTTTTCGTCGCAGCCAAACAGCTACTTCATTTCAAGTTTGACCAGCTCGAGCGTCTTGGTGGTGTCGCCGGTCTTTTCGACGCGCTTGATGAGCGCACCATCGCTGACCCACTCTTCAACCTCGGTTGTGTCCTTTGTGTACTTGTAGACATCGCAGGTGTATTCCTCTTCGCCGGCTTTCAGCTTCACGCCGGTCTGCGCGGGTTTCTCGCGATCCTTGCCCCACTCTTCTGCGGTGATGGTCATTTCGCGCGGCGCGCGCCCGGGCAGCGCGCTTCCGGATTCGCTGCAGAACTGCACCGTGTAGGTCGCCTTGTCGTCCTTCACTTCCTTGACCGTGTGTTGCTGCCACGTGTTGACGCTGCCGATCGCAGCCTTGTAGCGCGCCGTGTTGCCAACCGTGCGGAAGAACTTGGGCAGTGTCGCCTTGCCCGCGCCCGGCGTGTCCGGCTTCTCGCCTGCGCCCGCGTCGCCCGCTTTGCCGGTATCCAGGCCCGAGTCTTTCGACTTGAACCCGGTCAGCCAGACCATGGCGTTACCGTTGGTGGTCTGCTTCACAACGCCGCCGCACGCCACGTCCTTGCTGTACCACACCGACTGCGTTGTCCCGTCGGACTGCACCCACGATGCCGTATCGCAATCCACGGTGATGCCGCCGACTTCGTACTCGGCTGTGTCCCACTTGACTTCAAGTTTGTAGGGGAGCTTGCCGTTGAGCTTGATGTCCTTCCAATCCTTCGTGAACTGCTTGCTGGAAAGGGCTTTGCCGCTGCTGTCGAAATTCTCGAACGTGTAGGTGATCTTGGGGCCGGGGTCGACGCCCGTCACCTCGTACTTGGTCGAGATGTTCCCGCCAATGCTGTAGGTAACCCAGTCGCCCTTGTGGGTCGACTGCCAGGTGTTCTTGCCGTTCTCCCAGTCTTTGGGCTCGGCGTTGGCGAGCGGCGCGTGCAGGGCGAGCACACCCAGTGCACAAAGCACGACACCCGCGTTCAGGATTGTACGCATGGATCCTCCTCCAAGGTCCCCCACCAGTGTACCCGCGCGGGCGGCCCCCGCCTACTCCATCTTCAGTTCGACCAGTTCCTGCGTCATTTTGACTTCATCGGTGGACATCGTGGACTTCACGATAACCCCGTGGTGCATCCACATGGTCATGCCGGAGCCTTCGACCTCTGTCTTGATGCAACGGAACGTGCCTGCCGGGACGGTTACCGTCTCTTCAATCTGCTCGTCGTAGGACATCGCCGCACCCTCTTTTACTGGCACGTCCATGGTTTGCTCATTGCGCATCTGCTCATTGCCGTCTTGATCCATCGAAACAATGACGTACTTCGCCTTGCCGTCGTTGATCGACTTGACCTCCATGCGCATCTCGGACTCCATATCCATCCCGCCGAAGCTGGTAGTGCTGCGCAGAACGTAGGAGTTGCCGGCTGTGCGATAGAACCGCATTGCATCGTGGCCGAGATCGAACTCGACCAACTCGCTGGAAAAGGATTCCATTTTGGTCTTAACCACCAAGCCCGGCCATTGTACGGATACCCAGGAAGTGCCAACGTCATTCTCGATTTTCGTGCAGTCAAATTCCCCAAGGGCGACCTCACACACCTCGCGCGTGATCACGATGTTCATGCCGGATTGTGGCGCTTCCCCGCTGTCAGGTGTCTCGAATTCAATCCGGAACTCAGTTGCCGGGGCTCCGCCCATCAACTTCCGGTCTTTGTCGAGCATCTCCGACTTCAGTGAAGCCCCTTCGTCATCAACGGACACCACGGTCTGCCTTGTGTGACTCACGTTTGGATCCATGCCCTGCAATGCGAGGGTGTTACGCATGGTCCATGAGCGGCCTTCGATCCTGTACAAGTTCCACGGATCGATCTCGCCGTTGTCGAACGAGGTCAGCCGTCGCACCTCGCACGAATCCTTGCCCAGCTTTACCTGCTTCACGATGAGCGGGTGATACTCGCGGCTGACCCAGGTTGTGGTCTCGATTCCCTCTTCCTTGGCTACGTGCTTGTTGCACTCGAACTTGGCGAACCCCAGGTCGAGCGTCTCGGTCGGCAATGCGGGATCGGCCCAGTGTCTGGATGCCTCGGCTGCGGTCTCGAAGCGTTGCTTGCTCACACCGCTGCCCGATGACCCGGGTGCCCTGCTGGTCCATTCGACGGTTGCGGCTTCTTCGTTGACGGCCGTGACTTTGTGGGTCCAGTTCGTCACCCGGGGTGCGTTGCCACGCTCCCAACTGGTGACGCGGTAGTTCCAGGCACGTCCCTTGGTCTTGTACAGCTCAACCGCCGGGATCGCCGTCGCGTCTTTCTCAGGCGCGTCCTGGGCAACCACACCCAGCACGGGCAGCAGCA
>CAZNBU010000021.1:0-1076 GCA_964571035.1 uncultured Planctomycetaceae bacterium
TCGACAACCGCTGCCACTTCTTCAACCAGAGCTACTTCTGGCGCCGCAGCCTCGGGTACTGCCTGAAGGCCGACGGCGACCGCTGCCACGTGGTGCCGATGATCAATGAGGACGGCAAGAGCGTCCTCAACAACAAGGTGTGCGTCGCGACCCACTCCAGCGACCTGGCGCCGATGCTGATCGCGCTTGGCGCGGAAGCCACGTTCGTCGGGCCGCAGGGCAAGCGCACGGTCAAACTCAATGACTTCTATTGGGGCGACGGCATCGAGCGTTTTGATCGCAAGGCGGGCGAGATTCTCGTGAAGATCACGCTGCCCAAGTGGGCGCACGATGTGCGCAGCGGTTGGAAAAAACTCGCCCCGCGCGCCAGCATTGATTTCAGCGTGGCGGGCGTCGGCGCGGCGCTGGATCTTGATGGCGACAAGGTGAAGACATTGCGGGTCGGGTTGGGCGCGGTGGACACCACGCCGGTGCTGTTCGACTTCTCGCAACAGGAGAAGCGCCGCGAGGCCGGCCACTACCTGCTGGTGGACCCGTACAAGAACATGCCCGAGGTGATCGGCAAACCGCTGACGGACGAGCTGATCGAAGCCGTCGCCAAACACGTGCAGACGGCAGCGTCACCAAAGCTGAACGTCCCCATGGCGCCGGACTACCGCAAGAAGATGTGCGGCGTGCTGACCCGGCGCCTGTTGACTGAGCTGCGAGACGGCGCAAACGACTAGAACCACAGATAAACACAGATACACACAGATGTTTGATCCGTGTTTATCTGTGTCCATCTGTGGCTTACCACATGCCCGAGCCGTTGAAACTTCAGGACATCAAACTGCGCATGCAGGCCTATGGCGTGCGGCCGAGCAAGCGTTTGGGCCAGAACTTTCTGGCGGATTTCAATCTGCTTAAAGCCATCGTGGCCGACGCTGAGGTGGATGAAGCCGACTGCGTTGTCGAGATCGGCACCGGCGCGGGTTCGCTTACCGGGTACCTGTGTGATGCTGCCGGGTTGGTCATCAGCGTGGAATTGGATCGCGGGATGTTTGAGCTTTCCCGCGACATCCTTACCGGTGTGTCCA
>CAZNBU010000021.1:1086-16400 GCA_964571035.1 uncultured Planctomycetaceae bacterium
GCGTTGAACCCAGACGGCCGCGGGTTGAACCCGGCGTTGGAAGCCCTGCTGCGTCAGTACCTTGCTACCGGCCACATTGACCCGGGTGGGACCGGCAATCCTGCCGGTCCCGGTCCGACAGGATTGTCGGACCCACCCAGCCCGCAGTTTGAAATCCGCAAGCATTTCGAGGGCAACCCGCCCCGCTGTGGGCGACTAAAAGTGGTGGCGAATCTCCCCTACTCCGTGGCGACGGCCGTCATCATCGCCGCGCTGGAGTCGGGGCTGCCATTCGAGCGCATGCTGGTGATGGTGCAGCATGAGGTCGGCGAAAAGCTGTCTGCCCGCCCCGGCGACCGCGAATGGGGGTTGCCCGCACTTCTGCGCAACTGCTTTGCTGACACGCGCATGGTGCGCAAGGTGCCCGCCAAGGTCTTCTGGCCTAAGCCCAACGTCGATTCCGCGTTGCTCGAAATCAGACCGCGGACAAACCGCCCGGACATGGACGCGTACCACCGCCTTCGAAAACTGGTCCACTTGATCTTCCAGCATCGCCGCAAGTCAGCCGCCAACTCGCTCGCGTTGGCGCTGGGCGTGCCGGCCACCCAAGCCGCCGCCTGGATCACAGCCGCCGGCGGCAACCCGCAGGATCGCCCCGAGCAACTGGACCCTGAAGTTCTGCAACAGGTGGCTGATCACCGTGAGGTGGAGCCGCTGGTGCGCATGGCGCTCGACCAGCACGAAGCCCAGATCAGCGCGCGTGACGAAAAGCGCGCCCGCCGCGCCGAGTGGAAACGTCGCGTCTATGGCGACGAGTAGCACATCCGCCCGTTGGACATCGCCACCCGTGCTTGTTACAACCCCTCCCGATTCGAAGGCCGCGCAGGTTTGGGAGCGTTCATGGTTTCGGTGTTCATCCCCAAAGAGACCACACCGGGCGAAACCCGCGTAGCCGCCACTCCCGATACCGTCAAGCAGATGAAGAAGAAGGGCGTCGACGTCACGATCCAGGCGGGCGCCGGCGAAGCTTCGCACTTTGCTGACGACGCGTACAAAGCCGTCGGCGCGAACATCGAATCCGACCGCGCCAAGGGCTTGTCAGCCGCAGACCTCGTCATGCAGATCAACGTGCCGGACGACGCACTGATCAGCGGCATGAAAGAAGGCGGCAGCCTGATCAGCTTTCTTTGGGCGTTCGAAAACCTTGAACTCGTCAAGAAACTCAACGAGCGCAAGATCAGCATGTTCTCGATGGACGCCATTCCGCGCACCACCCGCGCGCAGAAAGACGACGCGCTTTCAAGCCAGGCCAACCTCGCCGGCTACAAGGCTGTGATCGTCGCTGCGAACCACCTGCACAAGATCCTGCCGATGATGATGACGCCTTCGGGCACGATCAAACCGTCGCGCTACGTGATCATCGGTGTGGGTGTCGCGGGGTTGCAGGCGATCGCAACCGCCAAGCGTCTTGGCGCAGTGGTGGAAGCGACCGACCCCCGCCCCGAAACCAAAGAGCAGGCGGAGTCGCTGGGCGCCAAGTTCCTTGAAGTCGAAGGCGTCGAGGTGAAGAAGGGCACCGGCGGGTACGCCGCCGAGCAGACGGACGAATACAAGAAGGCGCAAGCCGAGATGCTGGCCAAGGCGTTCAAGAACGCTGACGCGATCATCACGACCGCGCTGATTCCTTACAAGAAGGCCCCCACCACCATCACAGCCGACCATGTGAAGAGCATGAAGTCCGGCAGCGTGATCGTGGACCTGGCGGCGGAGCGCGGAGGCAACTGCGAGCTGACCGAGCCCGGCAAGACCGTCGTGAAGGAAGGCGTAACGCTCGTCGGCGACCTGAATTGGCCCGCCACGGTCGGCATCAACGCCAGCGAAATGTACTCGCGCAACGTGCTGAACATCCTGCTCGACTCGCTGACCAAGGAAGGTCAACTCGTGTGGGATTACAAGGACGACATCGTAGACGGCGCCATGATCTGCCATGCGGGCGAAGTGCATCACCCAAAGGTCCGCGAACTGCTCGGCCTGCCGCCGCTGAAAAAGGAGCCAGAGCCCGAAGTGCAAGCGACGGGTGAAGGCTCGAATAAAGACTCCGAGGGCAAACAGGACAAACCCGCGGAAGCAACAAAACCCGACGCCGAGAAGAAGGAACAGAAATGACCGGCGAAGTGCTGATGGGTTTCTACACCTTCGTGCTCGCCTGCGTGGCGGGCTACCAGCTCATCACCAAGGTGCCTCCCACACTGCACACCCCCCTGATGTCGGGCGCCAACGCCATCTCGGGCATTACCATCCTTGGCGCATTGACCGTCGCCGGCGGCTCGGGCGGATTGCCCGCCCATATCGTCGGCATGCTGGCGGTGCTGTTCGCGACGATCAACGTGGTCGGCGGGTTCATGGTCACTGAGCGCATGCTCAAGATGTTCGGGTCGAAGAAGTAGCGGAGAACGACGTTGCCATCAGAGGTGCTTAGCCTGCGTGACCTGCTAGCCCACTTCGGGTACATCGTATCGATTCTCCTGTTCATGTTCGGCATCCTGTACATGGGCAAGGTGCGCACCGCCAAGCTGGGCAACCGCATGGCTGCGGGCGCCATGCTGCTGGCTGTGGTCTCGCAGCTCGTGCACATGCACCAGATTGACCCGATATGGATCGTGATCGGGTTGGTTATCGGCGGGCTGGTCGGGGCGGTGGCTGCCGTCAAAGTCCAGATGACGCAGATGCCTGAGATGGTGGCACTGTTGAACGGCTCCGGCGGGTTGGCGTCGGCGCTGGTTGCGCTGGCAGCCTACGCCTACGGCGGCATCCCGGGAACTCCGCTGGCGCGCGCCTCGATCGGCGGTGCTGTCGGCGACGTCAATGGCGTCGCGGTGATGCTGTCGATCATCATCGGATGTTTGACCTTTACAGGCAGCGTCATCGCATTCCTCAAGCTGTCTGAGAAAATGTCCGGCAAACCAATCCTGTTGCCGGGCCGCCACGCCGTGAACATCCTGCTTGGAGTGCTGGCGCTGGCGTTCACGGGGCTGATCGTCTGGTCCGTTGGCGGCGGCGCGGGTTTCGGTTTGCTGGCGCTTGTCGCTATCATTGCGCTGGTTCTGGGCGTCACGCTGGTGATTCCGATCGGCGGCGGCGACATGCCCGTCGTGATCTCTCTGCTCAACAGCTACTCAGGCATCGCAGCCGCGATGGCTGGGTTCGCCCTGAACAGTCAGGTTCTGATCGTGTCGGGCTCGCTGGTCGGCGCTGCCGGGTTGATCCTGACGCAGATCATGTGCAAGGCCATGAACCGCAGCCTGGCGAACGTGATGTTCGGCGGGTTCGGCGCAGACTCCGGCGCGGCTGGCGGTGGCGGCGAGTACAAGAACGTGAAGTCGGCCGATGCCGAAACAGCCGCGATGGTCATGGGCGACGCGCAGAACGTCGTGATCGTGCCCGGGTACGGCATGGCGGTCGCGCAGGCGCAGCACGCGGTGCGCGAAATGGCCAGCATCCTTGAAGAGCGCGGCGCCACGGTGCGCTACGCGATCCACCCCGTCGCGGGCCGCATGCCCGGTCACATGAACGTGCTGCTAGCGGAAGCCAACGTGCCCTACGAGCAATTGTTCGAGATGGACGAGATCAACGACGACCTCAAGAACGTCGACGTCGCGCTCGTCATCGGCGCCAACGACACCGTCAACCCAGCCGCCAAGACCGACAAGACCAGCCCGCTGTTCGGCATGCCGGTGATCAACGTCGAGCACGCGCGCACGGTGTTCACCATGAAGCGCAGCCTCGGCAGCGGGTTCGCTGGCGTGAAGAACGAGCTGTTCGAGTGCGAGAACAACTACATGGTGTTCGGCGACGCCCGTAAAACACTCGAAGAAATCATCAAGGCACTCAAGGAGGGGTAGCCCATCCATGTGGTATCCTCCTGCTGTCTTCTTTCCGTGCGGAGGATAACCATGAAGTACCTGCTGCCTGTGGTTCCATTGATTGCGCTCGCGGGTTGCTCGTCCGGGCCGTCGGCGCCCGGCATCGACGACGTCGACATCGGCCTTGCGGAAGACCTGCAAGCCAAGATCGTCGCCACTGACCTCAACAATCCCTCCAGCATCTCATTCCGCCCCGGCGACGGCGCTTTGACCATCGCCGACTCGGGCAACGGGCGCGTGCTCGTCATCGAAAACGGCCGCCAGCGCGTGCTGATCGGCGATATGGCCACCGAGTACTGGAAGAAAGAGCCGCAGGAACTCTACAAGATCGGCCCGATGGCCACGATGTGGCTCGGGCGCGAAGGCCTGCTGGTGGCCGAAGGTGGGCTGCCGGACGGGCAGGACTGGCTGTCGTTCTACCGCACACGCAGCGACTCGGCTGAGCTTGATGGGTACAGCAACGTCATCGGGCCTACTACCGATGACCCGATCGATCTTGGCGAAGGCAACTACATCGGGCTGTGCCGCGATGGCGACACAATCTGGGCCTGCTGCCACGGCAACGACAAGAAGACCTGGATTGCGCGCTGCAACCTCTCGGAACGCACACTGGAGCCCTGGATCAGCAGCGACGACGGCGGTGTAGCCACCAACTCGCCCATGCAGGCGCTGCCGTGGCGCGGCAACCTTTTGGTGCTCTACAGCGGCGCGGGTGGCGTTGACGACGGCCTGCTGGTCGAGTGGAACACCACCACCAAGAAGCCGGTCAACCAGTGGAAGCTCAAAGGTCTGGTAGACCCAATGGGCATGGCATGGATCGAAGGCCGCGATCAGCCGACGCTTGTCGTCACCGATAACAACTGGGACCTCACCAAGGTCAAGAAGGGCAAGCTCGCGCTGGTCACGCTGACCGACACAGCCGCCGAAGTCACGGTCATCGCCGACAACATCCCGGGGCCGGTGAACTGCGCCTTCGGGCCGGACGACCGCCTTTACATCGCGTGCCTTGGGTCCGAGTTCGACAAGAACAAGGGCATGGTCATCGCCGTGGACGGCATCGACTAGAAGAGCCTTGCCATCTATTTCACCGCATCGCCGCGCCTATACTGCGCGGCGATGTTCAATCAGCTCTTCGCCGACAGCACAACGCTTACCTGGATCCTGATCGCCATCGACTGGACGATCCGGCTCGCGTTGGGTGTCCGCGTGATCCTGCGCCGCAGCACGGTCGGGTTCACGCTGGCGTGGCTTGCCGTCATCCTGTTCCTGCCGGTGCTGGGAGCCGTCATCTACCTGCTGTTCGGTGAACGCCGCCTCGGCACCCGCCGCGCGCGCCGCATTGAGGAACTGCGCGAGCCCTACCGCCGCTGGCTGGCGGATGTCGCCCAGCACTTCGACACCGAAAGCCTGTCGCTCGGCCCAGCCGGCGAGATGCTGCGGCGGCAGGCGCGCGGCACCGTAGGCATCCCGGCGCTGCCGGGCAACCGACTTGAGCTGCTGCCGACGTCGGACGGTTTCTTTGACCGGCTGATCGCGGACATAGACGCCGCCCAGCGCACGGTGCACCTCGAGTTCTACATCTGGGAGCCGGGCGGCCGCGCCGACGAAGTCACCGCCGCCCTGCTGCGCGCCGCCGGGCGCGGCGTGAAATGCCGCGTGCTGGTGGACGACGTGGGCGCCGACCCGTTTCTCAAAAGCGCGCAGCATTCGCAACTCGTGCAAGCCGGCGTCCGCGTTGTGCCGGTGCTGCAGGTGGGCGTGCTGCGCACGATGTTCGCGCGGCTTGACCTGCGCAATCACCGCAAGATCGCGGTGATCGACGGCGAGATCGGGTACACCGGCAGCCAGAACATCGCCGACCCAAAGCTGTTCAAGGCTGAGGACGAGCTCGGCGAATGGATCGACGCGATGGTGCGCGTCACCGGACCGGCCGTTGAGGCGATGCAGGTGACGATCCTGGCGGACTGGGAGTTCGAGACCTACGAAGGCATCGACAAGTTCGCCACGGACTTCGACCTGAAGCGCAACGCCCCCACCGGCGAGGCCATGGTGCAGGTGGTGCCCTCCGGCCCGGGGTTGAGCACGCTGGCGATCCAGGAGCTGATTCTCACCGGCATCTACGCCGCGCGGAACGAGCTGGTGCTGACCACGCCGTACTTCATCCCGGACGACGCGATGATCAAGGCGCTGATGAGCGCCTCTGCCCGCGGAGTAGACGTAACGCTGAGTGTGCCGCGCTACCCGGACGGCCGCGTGGTAAAATGGGCCGGCGAAGCCTACTTTGAAGAGCTGCTGGAGTGCGGCGTGAAGATCGCGCGCTATGAAGGCGGCGTGCTGCACACCAAGGCGATCACGATTGACGGCGAGATTGCCATGTTCGGGTCAGTCAACCTGGACATGCGCAGCTTCTACCTGAACTTCGAAATCTCGCTGATCGTCTACGACACCGAATTCGCCACCAAGGTCCGGGCATTGCAGGAAAAGTACGCAGCAAGCTCAGTGCTGCTCGACCTAAAACGCTGGAGAAGCCGCCCGATGTGGCTGAGACTCACCCAACACACCTGCCAATTGCTGAGCCCATTACTGTAAACAGCCTGTGATCATTGTGCTTTTTTCATTGACTACCCAGTGCAGATTCCTAACGTCTTGACAAGTAGTACCTAAACTAATGGAGGATTTATGCGTGTAAGGCATTCTACGCTGTCTGTTCTGTGGATTGCGGGTGTAGCAACTCTTCTGCTTACTAATGTGTCAGATATCTTCGCTGGTCAGAAGGCTGCGGTGTACATGTACGGTGCAGGTGCCGAATGTACGTGCGCCCTCGGTGTGATTTTTCCGGGGAAGATAACGACCGGCTACGGTACGGGCGGATGGGATGCAAATCACGCAAATGACCCGGCAGGTTGGGCACCATACGAGGATGAAGATCGGCTCTGGGTCAAGACGAAATGTGAGAAGGGACCTGATGCAGATGACACTCCGGTGCCGGAAGTTCTAGTGCCGGAAGCGTGGGACTTGGATCTCACCCAAACTGAGGCGCCCGAAGGTCACGAGGAGTGGGAGACCGACCCTCCAGGCGATCCAGCCGCCGGAACTTGGCCCGGAGCTGGCGCTCATTGCCCCTGCTCGTTGCTCATTAAATGGACTTGCTCGACGGGCAATCCGGCACATAACGGCGTCTCATACCACCAATGCTATAAAGATTGGACCAGCATTACGCATATCGCCGGCAATTCGCCCGCAGGATCAACGGTAACGATTACGGTGCGGCTTGTGTGCGGAGATTGTGTCTTGGAACTCTCGGACACGGCCACGATGTTTGCTAGCCCGTAGCATGTTGCCGGAGGCTAAACATGCGGATGCAATCTTCACATATAGCTGCTTTGGGCGGGTCGGGTTTGTTGATATTGGGGGCTGCCTTGGTAGTTGCAATCCTGCAGCCAGGCACCCCCGCGACTACGGGCCCCGACGTCAACCAACTGGCCAATGATGTTGACTGGGACCAAGCACCTTCTGGGGACAAGCCCGCCCTTCAAGAAACTTTGCCGGCGCAGAACGATTCGCAAGTCGGGCGGAAGGACACTGAACCACCGGAAGTAGAACCTGAGCCGAAAGTCGAATCTGACAACCACTACGGGACCGGGATGACTCGTGGCGCCAAGCGCCTTGCACTGACCAAACCCGTGCCTTTGGACTGGATCCGTCAATGTTTGGCAGCAACTGATGTCATTGATGGCTTCACGATCGACTGCTCGTTATTGACACCGGAAATTCTGGAATTGATCGGACAAGCAGGAATTGTTCAGGAGATTACATTCGTAAACGCGGCCGCAATTGGTCCGGAGGCAGGAGCCGCTCTAGGCAAACTGGCAGGCGTAGCGAGCGTAGCGCTTGATACTCCAATGCCCGTACTGACAACCAATTCAACCGCGACCGAGGCAGATTTTACAAGAGTTGCCGAACTCTTTCTGGCCATGCCAGACGTCAAGAGATTCCAGTCGCACGGGGAGGTTTGCGTAACCGATGGACTTCTTAGTGTAGTTGGACGGTTTGGACACCTTCGCCGGCTCTCTTTGCGGAATTACCCGGACTTACGCCGCGCAAACCAAATCACAACTAATGGGCTCCTTGAGCTTGGTCAATTGACACAGCTCGAAGAGCTCATTCTCAGCAATTTTACCATAGATCGACACAAGATCGACCTTTCGCAGTTGGCGACACTTCTGAACAGGCTGCCAAACCTTAAAAAGCTAAGTTTAAGCGGATGGAGTATTCAGGACACCCATCTTCAGAACTGCGTAGATTCGCTTCGCGGACTGCATTCACTCAACGTCCGCAACACCCTCCTCACAGCTCGCTTTTTCGTACAGATAAATGATACTTGGCGCTTGGAAGAGCTTGTCACAAACGATGCCTTCGATAGTGATGCTGCTGGATCCGTTGCGCAGGTCCCTAACCTAAAGATGCTCGACATCGCAAGTTCTAAGATTGATGATGTGGGTTTGAGCAAGCTGGGTCAAGCCGGTGGATTGATTCGCCTAAACTTACGTGCATGCAGCCGCATCTCCGACGGCGGGCTTCTGGCATTGCAGCCTTTGAGTCAACTCTTGGGGTTACATGTTTCTGGCAATAGCAACCTCACACCCGGTGCTTTGCGCCGGGCCGTGCAATATCACAAGTTACGCGAACTGGGAGTATCAGATTTTGCATCCATAGACGCGGGATATCTTGGGTCACTCATCTCTGAATGCCCGTCGCTAGAAGTCCTATTCGTCTGGAGATGCAAACTATTGGACAAGCAAGCGATTGAGTCGTTGAGCGCGTCGTATCCGTCGGTCGCGTTCCGGAGAGTTCCTTATGCACCTTCCGAATAGGTTAGAACTCCCGCTCCGCAAAAGGGACAGCCCTAGTATAGCAGTATTGTTAGCGTCAGTTTCGCTGTTAATGGCGACTGGTGCAGCGGCTGCTGCCATCGTTCTAGCTCAAGATTGCAAGGGTTGCATTGCGCTTTCTGACAATGTGGGAGGCACGGCTTTCGCCTTGATAGGTGGCATCGTCTACTGCGCTGCTATCCTGCTGTTGGCCTCGCGGAGTACACGTCTTTTCGGCCGCATTCTAGTGTCCCTCGGCTTTGGAATACACATCGTGTTGGTTAAGGCTATGTTTGACTCCGGCAACTTTTGTGGCCCATGCGCTACGGCCGCAGGTGCCTCCGCGGTATCATTCATAGCTCTGATGATCGAAAGGACGGCGCCCCGCACGCTTCTAGCTTCCGGTGCGTTGGTCGCTATGGCTTCGTTTCTCGCCGGCACTCTTTGGTTCGCGGGGAGTCGGGCCGACCTGATGGATGAATTGCTGCCAGAGTATGTTGACGCGCTGAATGCAGCGAAATCGGATTGCCGTAGCATCGTGGAAGAATCATGCATCGTAGTGCTGGAACGCCAAGGCTGCGCTGCGTGCGCCTTGTTGGACACTGATGACAAGCGAGCGAACCTTGCAAATCGTACAGGGTCGATGCTTCGAGTGCTGAGGCGAGAAGCTCCTGATGGAATGCCAGTACCTACTGTCATCGTTGGGACCGCGACTCGGTGGACAGTTTTCCGCGGAGCGCCCGACGAAGAGCAATTGCTCCGTGCGTTGGACCAACGGGAATAGCTGATGCCTCACGAAACAGGGACAATGAAGTCGAAGTCGCATTTTTGCTTGGCATATTCCTCCAGCTTTCAGGTCTGAACGGCCGGTAAACCCATCGACCCGGCTTTATTCGGAAGGCAGTTTCACGTTCCATGGCGTTCTCCGAAGGGACGCCAACAAGCTACAATGCAACGCGACAACCCCTGACCTTGGTGGCCCCCCTTTTACTCGGTGCATTCGCGCATTAGAGTCTTTCTGTACGAGGGATTATTGCGCACACTCAGGTTTATCCTCTCCGAGTACCGCGCCAACATGCGCTGGTTCGTGATCGGGATGATTGCGCTGGTGCTTGGCGCGCTGGTCCAGACGGTTGTTCCCATCTACATCAAGCTGGCTGTGGACGCTGCTTCGCCGGAAGGGTTCGTGGTTGACCCCGGGCTGGCCGGCAACCTGGCGCTTAAAGCCCTGCCGATCGAGATGCAGCAGAACGCCGAGTTTGTGCTGGTCGCCCTGGGTATGGTTGCACTGCTTTCGGTGCTGCTGGGCGTTTGCACCTTCTACAAGCGATACTACCTCGTGCGCATTTCGCGCCGCACCGAGTACACGCTCAAAAAGCGCATGTACGCGCGCCTGCAAGACATGCCCGGCCGCTGGTACGACACCACCCGCTCCGGCGGCGTCATGTCGCTGATGACCAGCGATATCGAAGCCGTGCGCATGATGATCGGGCCCGCCGTCATGTACATCGGCGGTACCGTCTTCATGTTCCCGGCAAGCCTGGCGATCATGTTCAGCCTCAACACGCTCCTGACCTGGCTTGCGCTTGTGCCGCTGGTGGGCCTTACCGCCGCAACCATCTGGTTCAACCCGCGCGTGCGCAAGTACAGCCTGCAATCACAGCAGGACCTTGAGCACCTGTCCGCCCGCGCGCAGGAGAACTTCGCCGGCGCGCGCGTGGTGAAGGCGTTTTCGCGCGAGGAGTTCGAGATCAATGAGCTGCAACGCCTTGGCGACACCTACCTCGACAACAAGCTGGGCCAGGCGCGCAACCAGGCGTTGTTCCAGGCCTGCATCTGGGGGTTCAGCGGCCTTGGCGTGCTGATCATCCTGTACTTCGGCGCGATGGAGATCAGCGCCGGGCGCTTCTCCGCGGGCGACATGGCGGCGTTCATTCTCTACAACCTTGGACTGTACTGGCCGATGATCGCGCTGGGTTGGGTCACCATGCTGTTCGTGCGCGCCGACGCCAGCCTCAAGCGCATCGAAGCCATGACTCGCATGGACAGCGACCCTTCGCGCAAGCCGGGCGGTAGCGCGCCGAAGCAGTTGCGCGGCGAAATCGAATTCCGTGACGTCGGTCTACGCTACGCCGAAGACCTGCCGTGGGCACTACAGGAGGTCAACTTCCGCGTGGCCCCCGGCAAGACACTCGGGATCGTTGGACAAGTCGGCAGCGGGAAAAGCACGGTCGCGAACGTGCTGCTGCGGCTGATCGCGCCGACCGCCGGGCAGGTGCTGGTCGATGGCAACCCGATCGAGTCGTACGATCCCAACGCGTTGCGCGGGTTCATCGGGTACGTGCCGCAGGACAGCTTTCTGTTCAGCGACACGATCGCGAACAACGTGGCGCTCGCGCTTGATCCCGACGACCCGGGGCGGGATGCCGCCGTCCGCCACGCCGCCCGCACAGCCGAATTCGAAGAAGAAGTGCTGGCCCTGCCGCAGGGCTACGACACCATGCTGGGCGAGCGCGGCGTCAACCTCTCGGGCGGGCAGAAGCAGCGCGGCGCAATCGCGCGCGCGCTGGCTGGCAGCCCGACGATTCTGGTGCTGGATGACTGTCTGAGCGCGGTCGATACCGACACCGAGGAGCGCATTCTGCGCAACCTGAAAGCCGAAACGCGCGACATCACCACCATCATCATCGCCCAGCGCATCAGCGCCGTGGCCCACGCCGACGAAATCATTGTGCTGGACGACGGCCGCATCACCGAGCGCGGCACCGATGCTGAGCTGCGCACACGCGACGGGTTGTACGCCGACCTCGCCCGCCGCCAGCAACTGGCCGCCGAGCTGGCATAACCCGCCAAACGCTTGCATTGTTCGCGGCCCATGGTTGGATTATCAGCGGCATGGCACTCACACGCGTACGAGCCCGCGGCATCGTCAAGTGGTACGACCCTCGCAAGGGTTACGGGTACGCCACGCGCACCGGCGCGCCCGAGGTGTTCCTGCACTACGGCGCGCTTTCCAGCGACGGCATCATTGAGCTGAAGCCGGGGCAGAAGATCGAGTTCATGCTGGAGCAGACGCAGCGGGGAGCGCTGGCCCATGAAATCCGTCTGCTGGCTTCCAGCGACACGATTACGGTCCAGGCCCTTCCGAATCCCCCCGGGTAGCCGGAGGCGCAGCCGTCTGGCGGTCGGATTCCTCGTTGGCTTTCGTGACGTCGTCCTCGACCTTCTTCAGCAGTTGCGACTTGCGCAGCATGCTGGTGTGGCGCTTGCGGATCTGTTCGTTGATGCTGCCGGCCAGCGCAAGCTGCGCGCCGGACTGCGGCCGCACCATCTCGTCGCGCGGCGCAAGCACGCCGCCTGAGATCACGTACTTCATCGCCTCTTCGACGCTGATGTCGATCTGGATGACCTCGTCCGCGGCGACCACCATGGTGTAGCCCGTCATCGGCGCGGGGCTGCTGGGCACGTACACGGTCACCATGCGCTTTTGCGTGAAGTCCTGCACCGAGCGCAGGCCGGTGCCGGTCACGAACACAATCGACCACAACCCGTGCCGCGGGTACTCGATCACGGCGACGGTCTCAAACTCAATCGGCTTGTTGTCGGTAAAGAAGAACTCGACCAGCTGCTTGGCGTGTGGGTAGATCGACTTCACCACCGGCACCCTGGTGACGAACCACTCCAGCAGGGTGACCAGCTTGCGCCCGAAGTAGTTGCGCGCCAGGAAGCCCAGCAGCACAACCAGCGCCATGCCGACGATTGAGGCCAGCAGGTAATCAAACCAGTTGTACCCGTACTCCTCGACATTGCCCGACGCGTCGTACTCACGGCTCCACCCGTTCGCGTCCAGGATCACCTGCAACACGCTGCGCCGCTCGCCGGGCGGTGAAAACCCACGATGCGACGGCGGCAGGTCGCCGATTGCGGGCATCTTGCGAAGGTTGGATTCGATGCGCCCTTCCGGCTTTACGACATACTGGCCGGTGGCATCGATCGCCTTGTTAAAAAACCCGTCGTCCAGATACTTGAGTTCGACGTCCGAGAGCGTCCGCGGCTCAGAGACCTCGACCGAATCTATGACCTTGATGGTGAGCTCAACGACGTAAACACGCAAAATGTCCCACACCCAGGCGAAGATCGCGATGGTGATCACTGCCGGCAGGATGATCGCCAGCCCTTTGAGGAATGCACGCTGGACCGGTCCGCTTTTGCGCTTGGCCTGCTTTGCCATTGGGTCGCCTTGTGGCCGGAGAAACTTTACCCCCTTGGGTACAAGGGTCAACAGGACCGGGCGCGTGCCAGCTTGACCACCCCCCGCGACCCAATAGACTTCCGCCAATGAGGCTCCATCGCCACGATCTGCGCGACTTCAAGCTTGCGTTCGGGTTGGCATTCGACGTTACGCGCGTGCTGTACAGCGGGCTTGCCCTGTCGTGGACGGTGTTTGTCGCCTTCGCCGCACTCGCCTCGATGGCGTGGCGCTCCGGCATGCAGCCGTTTTCGCCCAATGCCTGGATCACCATCTCGGATCAACTCACGCTGCAACCCTGGACGCCGGGCCGGGTCCTGCTGGCAGCCTGCGTCGCCGTGGCGTGGTGGATCGGGTTTCGCTGGCTGACCGCGCCGGTGTTGCGCAGCGCGGCCATGGACATCGCGCGCGATGAGCGCGAGCGCACGCCGTTCATCCTGTCGCTGTGCAACCATTCCGCGATGTCGCCGATTCTCGGGCTTACCCTTGTCGCATTCGTGGTCGGCGCCGTGCTGCTGTGGTCGGTGCTGGGCCACATCCCGGGCGTTGCGGGCGGCGTGATCGCCGGGGTGCTGCTGCCCATAGCGCTGATTGCAGCGCTGTTCGGCGCGGCGTTTCTGCTGGTCCTTGCGTGGTCGATGCCGATGGTCGGCCCGGTAGCTGTGATTGAGGGGCGCGACCATTTTGAAGCCGTTACCCGCCCCATGAGCTACGTCATGCAGCGCCCGGGTGCATACCTCGTCGCATGGCTCGTGCGATGCCTGACCGTTGCCGTGTCCGCCGCCGTGGGCGCCCTGGTGCTCGCCGCGGCATGGGGCATGGTGCTGGGTGCCTTGTGGTTGGTGGGGCTGATTAAGGCCGGCTGGACCGCCATGAACATGGCGGCCGCGCAGGCCATCGGCGACGACTCACCGCTCTCGTTTGCCATTGCGCTGGGGGTCTGGGCCAGTATCGGGCTATATGCCGCCTGGCTGCTGAGCGTGATCCTGAACGCAAACGTGATCCTGTATCTGCTCATGCGCTATCAGGTAGACGGCGCGCCCTTTGACACGATCACGGTCGCGGAAGAGACATTGGAGCAGGTCAAGACGCCGGTGGAAACCGCGGCAGAGGCAGAAGAAGCCCGAAAGCGGGGCGACGTCAAGGCCGGCGACCCCGCCGCGGTGGAGGCCGACGCAGCCCCCGCCGGCGCGGGCGCAGACGACGCCGCGAAGGGGTAAATCCCCCAACAAAGCGTGGCGACCGGCGTTAAAGCACCTGCGGCCCAAGGTCGACGTGTACGTATTGGGGAAACGATGTCGCAGCTACTGGCCAAGTATCTCATCGAAGAGCACGGCGTCCGCCAGGACAAAGTCGAGCACCTGCTGCAAAAGGTGCGCGAATCCGGCGAACGGCTGGATTCCGCCCTCGTCGAAAGCGGGCTGATCGGCGAGAACGAGATGCTGCAGTTCTACAGCCAGCAGCTCGGGTTGCCGTACGAATCCGACCTCTCCAAGTACAAGCCGCAGCCGCAGTTCGCCGAGAAAGTGCCGGTCGGGTTTTCGCGCAATTACAACCTGGTCGGGCTGAATGAGATTGCCGGCATCCTGCGCGTCGCCACCTGCCGCCCGCTGGACCTGTACCCGATGGACGAGCTGGCCAGCCTGCTGCGCCAGCCGATTGAGCCGGTGCTGGCGCCGCGCGTCGAAATCAGCGAGCTGATCAACCGCACCTACGCGCAGAAAAGCGAAGTCAGTGACGAGGTCGAGCGCGAGCTTGAAGCCGACGGCATGCTCGCCACCGACATCGAGTTCGATGAAAAGACCGACATCCTCAACATCGCCACCGCGGCGCCGATCATCAAGCTGGTCAACACCATCTTCAGCCAGGCGCTGCGCATGAGGGCAAGCGACATCCACGTGCAGCCCAGCGAGCACAAGCTGCAGATCCGCTACCGCGTGGACGGTGTGCTGTACGACGTGATGACGCCCAGCAAGAAGCTGCAGGACGCCATCATCGCGCGCATCAAGGTGATGGCCCGCATGGACATCGCCGAGCGCCGCCTGCCGCAGGACGGCAGAGCATCCATCAAGATGGGCGACGCCGAAATCGACCTGCGTATCAGCACGGTGCCGACCAGCTTCGGCGAGCGCGCCGTCATTCGAATCCTGGAAAAGAACACCAAGGAGTTCCGGCTATCCGACATCGGGTTCATGAAGGACAACGAGGAGATGTTCCAGACCTACCTGGAATACTCCAACGGCATCATCCTGCTGACCGGCCCCACCGGCAGCGGCAAGACCACCACGCTGT
>CAZNBU010000022.1:0-16315 GCA_964571035.1 uncultured Planctomycetaceae bacterium
TGATGAAGACCGTGGACCAGCCCGGCGACACGCCCGCCAGCTACTTCAAGCTTACGGACGTGAAAGAGCTGCCGACTGAAAAGAAGCTGATCGCCATGGTTCGCGAGGCGGTGCAGCTCAACGAGAAGGGCATCAAGGTCAAGCGCGATGCGCCGAAGCCCAAGGGCGAGCTGGTCGTGCCGGACTACCTGGCCAAGGCGCTGGGCAAGAACAAGGCGGCTAAGAAGACGTTCGAAAACTTCAGCCCCAGCAACAAGCGCGAGTACGTGAATTGGCTGACCGATGCCAAGACGGACGCCACGCGCGAAAAGCGCCTCAAGCAAGCCATCGAATGGATGGCCGAAGGCAAGCCGCGCATGTGGAAGTACATGAAGAAGTGGTAGCGGCTACCGAGGCATGTTCGTGTACACAATGACAAGCACTCCGGTGGCAACCCACAGCATGAACAGCACGTTCCACAACACCACGCGCAACTGGTAGTACGACGATTTCATGCGCTGCACGGCAAGCAGGGTGCTCATGGCATTCCTCCACTTGCCCCGGGAATGCTGTTAACGAAACGACGCGCGCGAGGTTCGCGCGCGTCGTGCTTTGTTGCGGCTACTTCGTGGGGTCGGGCAGTGTGAACTTCGCGTCCACCTCACGCCCTTCATCGTTCACCCGCGTCTCCAGTTCCGGGTTGCCGGGTGCTTGCAGCAACAGCCGCTCCACCTGATCCAGTCCTGTCACCTCGATGCCGTTCACGCGCAGCAGTTGCTGGCCCTGCACCATGCCCATCTTGGCGGCTGGGCTGTCGGCATCGACTGCTGCTACGTAGACCCCACCGTCGCGCTCGTACAGCGTCAGGCCCCATTTCTCGATCCGGACCGCTTTCGGCGCGGGCTCGCCCTCCTTGAACGTCACGCCCTCAGGCATCTCGACGGGCACCATGATGCGCAGCGGTTTACCGTCGCTGTTCACCCTTGACTCGTCAACGGCGATGAAGGCCGTGTACTTGGTGACGATGTTGAAGGCGACGCCCAGGTCCGTGATCTCGCTTTCGAGCGATGCCATGGACGGGTTCTCCAGCAATTGCGCCGACAAGCCGTCCACCGTGCGTCGCGCCCAGATGGCGGCGATGGCGGGGTGCGACTCCGCCCGGCCCAGGTCGATCTCAATCGGCAGCGACACCGCCAGCCCGCCAACGCGCCCGTTCACGGTAATCGTGTGCTTGCCCTTGCCCTCAATGCGCGCGCACATCTGCAAGGGCTCGCCGGCGAACAGGTCGCGCGGCACCTGCGGCGCGAACCCGCTCGCGTTCAGCTCGCCCCAGTCGATGCTGATGTCGCACAGCACAGGGCTGTCGATGGCGGCGAAGAACTGGTCCACCGCGCCCTCGGCATACCCGCCATCGCGCGGCAGGCAATAGATCGCTTTGCCCTGCCCGTGCTCAGCCACACCATCACAGAGAAAGCGGTTGACCGAGCTGCCGATGCCGAAGGCAAAGCTGCGCGCGCGCGAGGCGTTTTCTTTCGCCAGCTTGTGGATCTCCGACTCGTTGCCGATGAACCCGTCGGTCAGGAACGCGTAGATGCCGAGGTAGCGCGAATCGCTGGGCAGCGTGAGCGCCTTCAGGAACCCCTCGCGCATGTTGGTGCCGCCTCCCGCCTTGGTGTCGTCGAGGAACTGGCGGGCTGTGGCCGCGTTCTCCGGAGTGTTCTCCGCGGGCGCCTCGAACAGCGTCTTCGACCCGCTGGCGAACGTTACGATGTTGAAGCGGTCATCCGGGCGCAGGTGGTCGATCACCTTGAGCATCACTTCGCGGCTGATGCGTGTCGGCTCGCCGGACATGCTGCCGCTGACATCCAGCATGAAGGTGATTTCGCGCGGGGTCACGTCGGCGTCGGCGGGATCGAGCTGCGGTTGCAACTGCACGCTGGCGAAGGTGCCGCGCGTGTCGGTGTGGGTCCAGACAGCCGCCTGCGGCTGCTTGCCCAGCACGCGCCAGCGCAGCACAAAATCGCGGTTGGCAATGGTGTCTTCCGGGATCAGCTTCAGGATCGCGCGGCCGTCGCTGGTCAGGTTGGTCTTCACCTTGTGGGCGACGCACACCAGGTTGGTCATGTCGAGCGGCAACCCGGGCGCGAGCTCGACCTCGATGTCCACGTCGCGGCCGGAACGCACTTCCGGCGGCAGTGTCGGCGGCGTTACTTTGCTTGCGTCGGGCACGCGCTCGTTGTCGGGCGTTGTGCCATCCATGCCGACGGGCTCCGCCTCGTCTTTTGAAACTGACGGCGCGCTCGGGACAAAGCGCGGGCCGATGGTGAGCGGGAAGACGTACTCGAAGCGCCCCTCGCGGTAGCTGAGCATCTGGAAGAAGGTGAACCTGACGCTGACTTCCATGTCCTTGGCGATGTTCGCGACGTTCTGCGTGAAGATGTTGGGGCGCTCCTGCGTCATCAGCGACGCGGTGAACCCGCGTGCGCGAGCCTCCTTGTATGCCTGCTCGGCTTCAGCGCGCGGACGTACGATGCCGATGATGCGTCGCTCGCCGATCTGCATCACGAACTCGTTGACGGCGCCGTCAGCCGGCAGCGGAAAGGTGTAGACGGCTTCAATCGGCTTGTCGAACGGGTTGCTGAAAGTCTGCGTAACCTGCGTAGAGGCGAGCGAGCCGGTGACCCTGGCTTTGACCTTGGTTGCCACGAGGTCGAGCGAGCCGATGGTCTCCTCGCCCACGCGGGCGCTCATTGTGCCGGGGTTGGGCGCATCGCTGCGCACGTTCTCGACTACGGTCTCCCCGGCCATCGAAGCGCGCCCGCCGCCACGGGCGCGGCGGAAGCTCATACCACCCGACCCGCTGCGACCGCCGCCTCCGCCAACGCCACCAGCCAACCCGATGCTGCTCGTGCTGCTGTTGGGCATCGGATGTGGCGATTCCAGGTTGGACGGGTCCTCGTTGGGATTCTCAGCCAGATCGCGATTCGGCTCAGCTGCCACACGTTTGCCATCCGCAAAGTATGCGAACTCCGCACCAGCTTCATCCTCAGGCTGCTGTTCCGGAGGTCGTTGTTCCGGCACGTCGGTGGCAATCACGACAACTTCGGTGTCCGGCCTTTCCGGGTGCTCCGGTTGCGGATCGTCATTCCGTCCGCACGCGGCTATGACCAGCACGGCAAGGGCGAACGGCAGGGTTCTGCGCAGGCACTTCCAGCTCTTGTGCATGGGTCGGCTCCGTTTGAGGTCTAGTCTTTGAACGAAAGGCACACCCGTCGAGTTCAATCTGTTCGGCGGGTTGCGCGGGATGGGCCCGGCGCCTAGATTCCCGCGCCTTGCCTTGGAGCGTCATGGCCAAAAGCGTGCTGGTTCTGATTGAGGGTACGGACGAATTGCTGCCGGTGGCGCGCGGCATTGGGGCTTCTTCGATTGATGGCTCGATCTACCACTGGCGCGCGAAGGCCGCCGGCGAGATGCCCGAGACGTTCATCTCCTGCACCGGCGTCGGCACCAAGCGCAGCTACGAGTGCACGCGCAAACAGATCGAGAACTGCGAGCCGGGTCTGATCGTCAGCGCCGGCACCTTCGGCGCGCTGGTCGGCGGCATCAACCAGACCGAGTGGATGGTCAACGCGCGCTCGCGCATGCTGGGCGACGTGGCAGAACAACGCAGCGCGCGCGAAACCCTTGAGGGCGCGAGCGCGCACGTGCAGCGCCTGCGCGAAGGCCTCACAGCCATCGGCGGCAAATGGGTCGATGGGTTGCTGGTCTGCGTCGGCGACGTGCCGCTGATTGACGAAGACGAAAAGGCCCGCATCGCCGCCGACCAGCAAGCCGTCGGCGTAGACATGGAAACCTTCGGCATCGCCAAAGCCGCCACCGAAGCCGGTATCCCGTGGGTGACCGCGCGCGTGTGCGTGGATACGCCGAGCGTGCCGTTGCCGGATTTCGGCGCGCTGAACCCGACCACCGGGCGGCCGTACTATGGACGGCTGTTCAAGTGGATCGCCACGCACCCGATCCAGTGCGTGCCGACGCTGTACGGGCTGTGGAAGCTGGTCAACGTGTACGGGAAGCAGTTGGCGGAGTTGATCCGCACCGGGCACGTGCGTCCGTAAGCATGTCTCACGCAAAGACGCTAAGCGCCGCTTCCTGGCCGAACGCGACCCGTTGAAATGCAGTTCAAACGGCAAACTGTTTTGGCTCGAACACAGCAGCCTGTTCTCAAGGCATGAAGGGGCGCTTTGCGGCTTTGCGTGAGGCGTAGTCGCCTTTCGCCGGTGCTTCAAGGTTTGCCAACGTACGATAATCTGTTGAGGCGACGCGGGTCGGTTGCCGATTAACGCTGCGGTTCACGCAAGGGATGCTTGTGCCTGTTGATTTGAAGGCTTTCTTCCAGATTGATGACGACGCGCGGATCCAGGATGCGAACGAGATCCTGCGCCCGTACGAAAACCTGGTCCCGATCAAGGTCGAAGGCAACGAGATCATGCTGCCTGAGAACAACTCGCTCTGGCGAGGCTTGCAGTTCTGGGGGCTGATGACCGGCGAGGTGATGATCGATTTCAGCCTGTACTGCATCGCCGGCACGTGCAAGAACTGCAAAAGCCGCATCAAGCGCCCGGGTGCAGAAGACCGCGAAAGCGCGCTGCTGTGCCAGACGATCGCACAGCCGGGCCTCGAAATCCTCCGCCTCGCGCCCGGGTTCACATACCGCAAGAAGCGATACTAACTGCTGTCTCACGCCAAGGCGCAAAGACGCGAAGCGCCTGCTACCGCGATGAGCGCGAGCCGTTGTGTTCGATTCCCCAAGGACGGCATTTGACATGCATCCGGGAACGTAGCGTTCGACCAGGATGCGGCGCTTCGCGTCTTCGCGCCTTCGCGTGAGACAGCCTTTGCTGTTTACCGCGAGGCTTCTTCGGATTCGCTGGCTTTGAGGCGCCGGCTGGCGTGCTTTAGAAAGCGCTGTTCGTCGGGGTCGAGGCTTTCCATGCCCTGGCCCGCGATCTTTTCGAGCAGGCGGTCCATGCGCTCTTCGATTTCGTTGCGCGTGAGCAGGTCGATCTCCTCTACAAAGTAGAGGTTCCCGACCTTGCCCTGCCCCTTCATGCGCACGGCGCGCATCTGCAGCTTCCAGTTCAGCACGAACCCCACCAGCGCGAACGCCGGGCCGACGCCGACCGCCGCCAGCAGGCTGTCGTAGCTGCCGTGAGGCAGGAACGCCGCACACATAGCCGCCAGCACCAGCGCCGCCATCAGCAGCGCCATGCGGAAATCGTTCTGCGTTTCGACGCGCGTTTCGCGGCGCTCAAGCTGCACCAGCAGCGACGTCACCAGCAGGAAGGTCGCGAACGCGAGCGTGCTGAACGCGAACTTGTCCGGCAGCGCGGCGGCTACGCCCGCGTGGCCGAGCATGCACAGCACGAAAGCGGCTGCGGTCTTGCGCGTGCCGTAGTAATGCTCGACGGCTGGGCCGCTGGAGAGCAGGCTTAGCCCGCAGATCAGGAACAGCACGACGCTGGCAAAGAAGTCCAGCGCGCTGAACCCGACGCCCACCTGCACGTCCGAAATCGGCGCGTAGTGCGTGAACGGGAACAGCAGCAGGCCGGGCGAAAGCGCGTTGAGGTCAAGCGCCAGCCAGCGCCCAAACGGGATGTCGGCGATTTCTAGGACGTAGATCGTCGCCTGCGAAAACACCAGCACGGCGCCAAGCGCCAGCGTGAAGGGGTGCGCCGCCATGCGCTCGACGATCTGGTCGCGCTTGAGAACTGAGGTTGCCAACCGGGACATGTACCACCGCGCCTTTGCCGCCCGCGTTATTGTAGCCCACGCGCGCCCGCCCAACAACGTCCCTCCGTTGTAGGACCGCACGGTGACGGTAACATTACGAACGCCGGGGCGTAGCTCAGCCTGGTAGAGCGCCACGTTTGGGACGTGGATGCCGGAGGTTCAAATCCTCTCGCCCCGACCAGAGAAAAGGCCCGCGCCGCGGGCCTGTTTTCTTGGGTGCGGATGGTTCGAACTTTCCCGGGAATCTCTATCGGCCCTTACGGGCCTTGGTTGCATTTTGGCGCGGATTTCCCAGCCCTCACGGGCTGGGCTACGCTCTGACGCGCCGCAAGCGGCGCTGCAGAGCCCCCGTAAGGGGGCGGAAGACCATAGCCCGGCGCGTTAGCGCCGGGACCCTCGTATCCCACAACCCTTGAGGCCCGTCAGGGCCGACAGAACGGCGCCGCAGAAGTCATTGCTCCGCGCGCATCTCCACACCTAAAACAATCCCGACGGCTGCAATCAACAGCAGGATCGGCACCACCCATGAGCCTCGCTTGCGTATCACCCGCACTGCCAGCAGCAGCATTCCTATCAGGCCCAGTACGCCGCCCACGAGATGGACAGCCCAAGCCGGCAATTCGCCCATTGGCGGCTCCGGCGCGCTTGATTCCGGGGGTGGCGCGGGCGGCGGCTCCGGCGGCGGGTCCGGTGGCGCGGGCGGTTGCGCTACCGTGATTTCTACAGTCATGCGGCGGAAGGCCTTCAGCGCCACGTCATACACGGGTGTGAAGGGTTGTCCGCTTTCATCCACCGCTTTGAGCTGCTCCGAAGGCGTGTGCACGGCGTTGCCGGTGCCTGTGAAGTAGAACTGTACGGTGTGCGGGCCTGGGCTGAGCGCATCCGCGACGAACACGAATCTGTAGAAAATACGCGCGCTAGGGGTCTCGATGCCCGCGGCAATGTCGGCGTCGGGGTTGTCGAGGTCGCGGAACTCGAAGCGGTCGTAGTCCGGGTCAAGCGCCGCGCGTTCGCCATCGATGAACAGGTTGGAATCGAATCCGACCTCGCCCGCCAGATCGATAAAGCGCTGCGTGACCTCGGCGCGGGTCACGGTGCCGTCGTTGTTGCGGTCGAGCTTGTTGCTGAACTCGGTGTAGCTGGCGACGACGTTGCGGTAGTGAAACTCCACGCTCAGCTCAAGGCCGCCGCCCGCAAGCACGCGCAGTTGCGCCTTGCGATCCGCGTTGTCGTCCAGCGGGTGTGCGCACAGCGGCATCGCCGCAATGGAGGAGACTAACATTGTGAGGACCAAGGGGAGCATTGAATGGCTCTGTCGCCCCTGACGGGGCTTGGAACTGGATGTCGGTTGGTTCCGGGGGCTTACGCCCCCGGCTACGTTCGAGCGCCCTGCCGGGCGCAACAGCATCTCTGCGGCTGTCGCTTTAGAGGGAACTCCATCAGCGCCAGTAGGGTCGAATCCGTCTCCGCCCCCTTGGGGGCGGCCGACATTAGCCGGGGGCGTAAGCCCCCGGGTTGCGCCCGCCAACGTTCCCCAAGCCCCGTCAGGGGCGACAGAACCGTCCGGTACAAGAGGCGCTCGCAGCATGCCGTCATCGTAGCACCGCTTGACGCCCGCGCGCCCGCCGGAATCATGGGGCAATGGAGATGGATCTTCCCTTCCGGCCTCGCCGTAACCGCAAGTCCGCAGCCGTTCGCGGGCTGGTGCGCGAAACGCGACTGAGCGTCGAGCAACTCATCTACCCGGTGTTCATCCACGAAGACGCGGGGGACACGCCGCTGGAAAGCCTGCCGGGCGTGACGCGCTGGGGTCTAAAGGGGCTGGTGAGAGAGGCGCGACGCGCGTTCGACCTCGGCATTCGCGCCGTAGTGCTGTTCCCGAAGGTTCCCGACGGCAAGAAGAACCCCACCGGCGACGAGGCTTGGAACGAGGACGGGCTGGTGCCGCGAGCGATTCGCGCCTTGAAGGAAAAGCTGCCGGAGCTGTGGGTGATCACCGACTTGGCGCTCGACCCGTACAACAGCGACGGCCACGACGGGATTGTGCGCAACGGCGCGATCGCGAACGACGAAACCGTGGACGTGCTGTGCCGGCAGGCGGTGATGCACGCGCAAGCCGGCGCCGACATCGTGGCGCCGAGCGACATGATGGACGGGCGTGTGGGCGCGATCCGCGGCGCGCTGGATGACGACGGGTTCACCGAAGTCAGCATCCTCGCCTACACCGCCAAGTACGCCAGCGCGTTCTACGGCCCGTTTCGCGGGGCGCTGGATTCCGCGCCCAGGGCAGGCGACAAGAAGACCTACCAGATGGACCCCGCCAACATCCGCGAAGCCATCCGGGAAGCCGAACTCGACGAAGCCGAGGGCGCCGACATGCTGATGGTCAAGCCGGCGGGGCCATACCTCGACGTAATCAGCGCGGTGCGCGCGCACACCACATTGCCGGTGGCGGCGTACCAGGTAAGCGGCGAGTACCTGATGCTGAAGGCGGCTGCGCAAAGCGGATGGATCGACGAGAAGGCGGCGGTGCTGGAATCGCTCACCGGCATAACCCGAGCCGGCGCCAACATGGTGCTGACGTACTACGCGCCGCAGGTTGCGGAGTGGGTGAACAAGAGCCCGGAGCGCTAGCGACGGGTAGGCGATCGGCGCAGCGATACAGCGCGGTGTTCCTATGACTCAACCGACGACCAACAGGCCACGCTGGAAGGACCTGCCTCTTCACCTGAGGCTATTGGTGATCGGTGTCGTAGCCTTTGTGTTCGTGGTATTCGCCATGTTCATTGTTACGGGCATGATGATTCTGTTTTGGGGCGAGCCGGTTTGATCAGGCCTGGACTAGGCGTCCTGTTCGCCGAAGAAGATCACGATCAAACAAACGATCATCATCAACAGTGTGAGCGCTAGACCCGTCAACCAGATCGTGACGGCGACTTTAGTGAAGGTCGGATGTCGTCGCCAAAAGCTGAATGGATCCATTGCAGCCCCGTCCGCCAGCAGGCTCCGATGTTGTGTTGGCTGACTTGGGGTGGCAAGTGGTTACACGCTAGCGACGGGTGGGTGCTCAGCCTTGCTATGTACCTCTACCCGTCGCTCGCGCTCCGGGCTCCTGTTCTCTGGATCGCATTGGCCATGTCCAGCGGCAGCGGCGCTTCCAGTTCCATCTCTTCGCCCGTCACCGGGTGCGTGAACTTCACGTAGTGGCTGTGCAGTGCGCAGCGGCCCAGCAGCAGGGCGTCATCGTCCCCGCGCGACACGCGCTCGCCGCGGCATAGCGCCTCGTACTCGTGGCGCTTGCCTGTATCGACCGCGCGGATGCGGTCGCTTACGTCTGCGTCGGTGTCGCCCTCGCCGAATCCGTACGGGCTTTCGATGCGCGTGGGCGGTGGCGCGGGGTTGCGCAGATCGCTTTCGCGCAACTCGTCCCTCACGCCGTAGTGGTGGTCGCACACCAGCGGGTGCCCCACCGCCTTCATGTGCACGCGAATCTGGTGCATGCGCCCCGTGTGAAGCCGGCAGCGCACCAGCGTGAAACGGCCCAGCCGATTCACGACCCAGACCTCCGTGCGGCTAGGCTGACCGGTAGGATCAATGCGCCGCAGCATGGTGACCTCGGCGTCGGTGTCCTGGCCGATCGGCAGGTCGATCATCTGGTGGTCCGGCTCCACGGTGCCTTCGACCAGCGCCAGATAGTCCTTCACCACCTCTTTGTCCTCGAGCGCCTTGCCGAGTTTGCCGGTGATCGCTGGCTCCTTGCCGCACAGCACCAGCCCGCTTGTCTCCTTATCGATGCGGTTCACAAGCCGCGGGAACACATCCGTGCCGTGGTAGCGATGGTGCAGCGCGTTGAGCAGCGTGGTGTACCGGTACCCGCCGGTCGGGTGCACGATCAGGTGCGGCGGCTTGCTTACGACGAGCATGCGGTCGTCCTCGTAGACCACGTCGTACGGGATGCGCGCCATCTCGGTAATGTCTTCGTGGGGCGGCGGCAGGATTAGAGTGACTTCGTCGCCCGCGCGCAGCTTCTTGCCGGGCGCGACGGGCGCGCCGTTCTTGCGGATGCGCCCCTGGTCGAACGCCTCGACTACTTTGGTGCGCGAAAGCCACGGCGTGCGCTGCTGCACGAACTTGTCGGCGCGCATGCCCTCCTGCGGCAGCTCCACGCGGAACGCGCGCTCGGTTTCAATCACCGAAAGGTCAGCCGGCGCCGCCTTCTGCATGCGCTTGCGGCGGGCGATACGGGCGCTGATGCGTTGCTTCTGCGGGTCCATGCCTGGAGTCTAGCAACTACTTAACGCGAAGGAGCAAAGGGGGCGGAGGCCGCGGAGAACTGCAACTGCGGAATTGAACAGGACGGGCAGGACAAGCAGGAAGTTTGGTCCTGAAAGTCCTGCCCGTCCTGTTCATTAAAGCAGTTGCCTTTCTTCGCGTACTTCGCCCCCTTCGCTCCTTCGCGTCAGGCAGTTACTCCCCAATCGGCAGCGGTGGCCGCTTTGGGATGTCGGCTACCTCCGGCCCCGGCGCGCCGGCCAGGATCCAGCGGCGGATGATGTCGATCTGCTCCGCGCCCAGCGGGTTGGCGCCGAAGGGCATTCTTGGCTGCTTCCACCCTTCGATGTGCGCGAGCAGCGGGCTGTTCTCGGCGTACGGCACAACTGCCAGCCGCGGCTGCCCGAGGTCGTCCAGCGCGCCTCGGCGCAGGCCCTCATACGTTGTCAGGTCTAGCTTGCGCGGGTTCTGCGACCACGTGGCAAGCCAGCCCGCGCCGCCCTCCGGGTTCGTTGCATGCGAGGCGTCCTCGCGCGGCCCGTAGTGGCAGGCGTTGCACGCGCCCGCCAGCACGCCCATCACGTCGTTGTGCGTCGGCGCGGGATCGGGCGTCCGTGCCGCGTTCATCACGTACCAAGCCAGCTCGTTCGCGTCGGCGTCGGTGATCCCTTCCACGGTCATGCCGGCCCACGGCAGCCACGTGTCCGGGTCGCGGATGGCGGCTGCGATCCACTCGGGCCGCGCGCGTGTCCACACGCGGTCGAGCGGCGGCGAGAACACCACCGCGGGCACCAGCGGCACGCCGTTCGGGCCGTACTGCGGGGCGACCTTGTGCTCGCCGAGCGAGTGGCACGTGCCGCAGGCGTACTGGTCCCACAACGCTTTCCCGCGTGCCAGACGCGCGGGGTCGGGATAGTTCTCGCGGGCTGGCGCGGTCTCCGGCAGTTCAGCGATGCGATCCTGCGCCAGCACCAACAGGTACCCGGTCAGCACTTCGACTTCGAAGTCGCTGAGCAGCAGGTCCGGCATCCGGTCGTGGCTGCTGGTGCGAATCGGGTACGGGTACCGCAGATAGCGGCGGATCCACTCCTCGGTACGTCGCTCGGCTACATGCTTCAGCGGCGGCGCAAGATTCTCAGGCCGCGCGTGAAGCTGGTGGCACTGCTGGCAGTTGGCGCGGTCCGGTGCGTGGTCCGCCGGCGGCTCAGTCCGGTGGCAGTAGTTGCAATTGTGCTGCTTGACCAACTCCTCGCCCGCAGCCAGAAACTCCGCCCGGTTCTTCGGCAGCGCGTCGGACGGTGTGTCGCCGCCACCGCTCAGCAGCACGACGATCCCGAAGATGGCCAAGCCGAGCCCGGTAACGAGCACGATCAGGTTTGTCATCCTGATGCGCCGGGCGGGGCTGGTCGGTGTCTCTGTCGGCATCACGCAAAGTTCGCAAGGTTCGCGAAGAACTACAACTACATTATCCAGCCGCCCGCTGTTTCCTGAACTACCGGCGCGCGACGACGCGACGAGCGCCACGAACTGCTTTGCTGTCGTGGCGTCGTCGCGCTCGTCGCATCGTCGCGTGGTGGTAGTTGACGCAAGATCACGCCTGGGAGGCTACCCACGCTTCATGATTGTGGGATCGGTCTTCGGCTCCACCGGGCGGTCGCCGCGCCGCTTCAAGTAGCTGGTGTACTCGGCCCACACTTCGCGCACGTTTTCGGGCGTGATGTGGCCGTCGTCCATCAGGATGCTCTCGACGCGTTTGATATCGCCCAGCGCCTTGAAGAGCTGCCGCTGAAACGCCAACGCCTCATCCATCTGTGTGCGCGTGATGAAGTTCTTGCGGAACATCCGCTTGCCAAGCCGCTTGTCTTCCTGGCGGATCAGCGCGTAGTTGCGCGCTTTCACCAGCTTGTACAGCTCGGCGCGCGAAAGCAGCCCACGCTCAAGGATCGCGTGCGCGAGGTCGAGCTCGCGGTTCTCCTGCTTGGCTTTGGCGGTGTCGGACAGTGACTGGTCGACCTGGTCCTGAGTCACCTTGGTGTTCTTCAGGATGATCGAGATCAACAGTTGATCAGCCTGGGACATGCGTGCCGCCCTGGCTTCCGTGGTGTGTTGCTGACTCATTCGGCAGCTCTCAGGGGTGATCTCGGGGAGGGATCTGCCAGTCCCTTCTGGGACAATTGAACACCGGTCAACGCCATCTGGCAAGCGCCCGGAGTCACAAACCGGCGCGGCAGGCGCGGATCGGCAACAGCCAAGAGGGGGTTTGCGGGGCTACTTCAGCTCTTTGCCCAGCGTTTCGGCTGTGACCAGCCCAAGCTCGGCGTATTCGATGTTGCGGTCGGCGTCGGCCAGCATCACGAAGGGGATGCGGTTGAGGGTCAGCGTCTTGCCCTTACGGGTCTTGAACAGCTTGTTGAACTGGTCGGCGCGGGTGCTGTAGTCGGTCTTGTAGCACGGGTAGCTCAGCCCCTCGCGCTGCACGAAGTCGCGCGCCGCCGGCAGAGCGTCAATCACGAAGGCGATGATCTCGACTTCGGGGTGCGCCTTGTGGAACTTCTCGATCTCGCGCGCCTGGTCAACGCTGACCTGCTGCCAGGTGCCGAAGGCCGCGATCAGCAGCTTCTTGCCCTTGAACTTGTCGTCGGTAAGGCGGTGCTCGCGCTCTTCAAGATCCTTCATTTCGAAGGCGGGAACCTTGCGGGCAACATCGGCGCCCGCGTCGTCGGCAAACGCGGCAATGCCGGCGATTACGCCAACAGACATCAACAGGAACAGGACGACGGACTTCATGCTTCTCACCGGATGCGCGGGGCGCGGAAGTTGCCGGCCACGCTGTACTTGCCAAACTTCAGGTCGATGCGACCGACCACCCAGTCCGGCCCGTCGTAGAGAATCTCGTACGTGCCTGACTCAAAGGTGTCGTTGCCCTCGGCGGTGAACCCGCTTACCACGGTACCGCTCACCGCCCCCAACAAAGCCCGCTCAACCTTGCCCTCAGGCCCCAGTTGGGCGCGCAACGATACCCGCTTGTCATCGGTCCGCAAGAGCGAGATGTCACCGTGATCCATGAACTCCAGCAGGAACACCCGCCCTTCGCCCGCCACCATCCGCCCGTCATCCTGCAGCACATTGCCCGGGTAAAACCCAGCCGACTCAATGGTGTAGGCCCCATGGATCTCGTTGACCAGCGCGGGCGTGGTCAACTCAACCACGTCAGGGGCAGGCTGGCCCGTCTTGCGAAACATGAAGTCCACCAAAGCCTCGCCGGACGTAGCCGCGCACCCGCAAAGCACCGCCAAAAGCGGGCCGCACGCCAAGGCGCAAAGTCGCCAGGAACTACCGCTAGTTTTGGCCATGGTCCTTCTTCGCGCCTTTGCGCCTTCGCGTGAGACCCTGCATTTCCGCAACGCTACGCGGCTGCAAACCCCCGTCAAGCTCGCAACGCGCCCTGTAAACGCTATCCTGTACCCATGCGCCTGCTGGCTGCCATCCTTGTTGTTGCCTTCGCGGCCGCCCCTTTGGCGGCTGAGCGGGTGAAGCTCAAAGCCGAAGAAAAGGACTTCGAAGCCACCATCCAGCGCCTCGACGGTGACACCGTCGCCTACACTCGCGGGCGCAAGGAACTCACCGCGCGCCTGGACGACTTTGAGCCCGCCTCCGCCTTTGAGATCAAGCGCAAGTTCACGCCCGAGGAGGGCGCGGGCTACCTGAAACTCGCCAACTTCGCGCTGCACCGCACCTTGTACGCCAAGGCCGGCGAAACCGCGCGCGAAGCCGCACGGCTTGACCCCGCGCTGCAAGCGCAAGCCGAGCGCGTACAAAGCACCGCCCGCATCCTGCAAGCCGACGCGCTGGTGGAGACCGGCTCAACGCACCTGGATCGCCGCGAGGTCGAGCCCGCGCGCGCAATGTTCAAGCAGGTGGTCGAGCAGTTCGGCGATACCCCCGCGCGCGTGAAAGCGGAAGTGCTGCTGGGCACGCTCGACCGCGTAGAGCTTGAGATCAAGGCGCGTGAGCTGGAGCAACTCGCCCGCAAGGCGCAGGAGGACGCCGACGCCACCGAGCGCGCCAAGCGCAAACCGGTGGACGACTGGCTGGCCGAGCTGGCGGCGCAGGTGGAAGCCAACCGGCGCGCGAAGATGTCGGGCGATACGGAGAACGTGGCGAACCAGTTGCAGCGCGGCTTGCCGATCTACGAGGACGTGGTGAAAGCCCTGAACGAGATTCGCAAGCGCATCACGGAGAACCGGCAGCACTTCGTGTACCGAGGCCAGAACGAGCAAGCCAGCACGATCGACAAGGCGGCGCAGGACCTGATCGTCGACACCTACGAGCGCTGGATCTACTACCTGTACCGGGCAGCCAGGTACGAACCCGCCGCCAACCTATGCAACACAGCCCTAAAGCTGGCCCCCTCCGACCGCAGGCTGCTGAGTTTAAAGGTAGACATAGACAACCTGTACGACCCCACCGACAGATAAGGCAAGCGCAACAACGTCAGGCCGGCCAGGTTCGCGACGTGAACGAACCGCAGCAACGCACGCCGTTGTGAGGACGGCCGGCCCTTCATGGCGTGCACCGTCGCGGCTCGGACGACGCCGGGCCAAGTCGCGAGCGCACCAGAACAAAGGGCCGGGATTCGCATCCCGGCCTGACGTGCTATGACGGCTTGTGCTAGACTGACGGCTGGAGGCCACCATGAAGGCCGTGCGCATCAAAATCCACATGGACTCTGACACGCTGACACTGTCGTCGCCAGAGCTAAAGCCGTTTGTCGGCAAAGACATCGAGGTCATCGTCTGCGAGCAGGAGTCGACTACCGAACCGGCACCCAAAACGTCGCGCGGGTTCATGCGAGGCACCGTACTGCGCGACGACGATGACCCCTTCGGCCCCGCCGTCCCTCCGGAGGATTGGGAGGCGGTTGGCGGGTGATCCTGCTCGACACGCATATCTGGCTGTGGTGGCTTCTCGACAGTCCGCGCCTACCGACTGCGACCGCGCAGACTTTGGAAGAGATGGAGCCCGATGCACTGCTCGTCAGTGCGGTTTCGTACTGGGAAGTTGCCAACAAGGCCGCTGCGGGAAAACTTGACTTGGGTGTACCCGTTGAGGCGTGGTTCAGAAGTGCCTTGGTAGCGCCAACCATTGACGTACACCCGGTCACCGCGGAGATTGCCGTTGAAGCAGCACTGCTCCCCGATGAGTTCCACAAAGACCCCGCCGATCGTTTGATTGTTGCGACGGCAAGGGTGCTGGACATTCCGCTGCTCTCGCTCGACTCAAAGATCGCGGAGTACCCGCACGTCAAACACGCGTAAGCTGTGCTTCCTGAATCAGTCGGCGTAATGGTGAAACGACGAGGTCCGTCATCGTTGCCATCTTCATATGGCTTCGCATACTATTGCTGGCTCGCACTTGAATGGTGACCGTTTGATCCTTGCACAGTCGAGCGACTACACTTGGGAGCGATCTCCATCCTACGTGGATGACTACTCTTACTTTGGCATCTTTGGGCTTTTTCTTGCGCTAGTTCCACCAGCGATCGTCGCATACAAGGGATACGGTTGGGCTGACCAGTTTATCTACTTGATCTGGGGGTGCGCATGCTGGCCGCTCGCCCTCGTCTGGGCGCTATCAAAGCCGAACTTGAAGCTAGAGCGGCTTGAGCAGGAACAAGCCACAAGGAATTTTGAGGTTAGCCGACGCGTTGCATCACTCCAGGACCAAGTGGCCGATCTTCAGTGGCAACTCGAACGGTCGAAACAGACCGACGAGGGTTTTGCGTCAGCGCCAGGCCAAGGACTGCCCGACGTTCCTGCGGAGGTCCAGACGTGTCCAAACTGTCACGCGGTGTGCCCGCACGACTTGTTGGTGTGCTGGCAATGCAACCGTCCGATGAAGCAAAACAGTCAAAGGCAGAAAGCCGACGATCAACGACCGATGTTGAAGTCGGCACACGTCCCGGACCAGCCGGATCTACTACGCGTAGAATGCAACGCCTGCAAACGCCACTTCTCTGGCGCCAAAGGGAAGATTGCAGTAATCAGGAAATGCCCTAGATGTGGTGCCGTTCCGTTTGACTACCGACTCCTGCCGTCGAAGACGCAGTAGCTGCCTTGCCCCTTTGTCCCCATCCGCTTGTATGATGTTGTCGGGCCTTTCCTTGGAACCTTTTATGCTTGTTCGCGCGATCGTCGCTTTGGCGTTGGTGCTGCTTGTGGCTTCACCGTCTGTCCAGACCCAGCAACCCGCACAATCCCCCGATACACAGATC
>CAZNBU010000023.1:0-16306 GCA_964571035.1 uncultured Planctomycetaceae bacterium
CGGTTGTATCCTTCTGCACGCTCGCGAGCTTGAGGGGATTCGACAGTCGTGGGGACACCCAATCGATCACCCGGCGATCACGCCGACCCGCAAGGAGGCGGCGACCGAGCGCAAGATGCGCGGCGCGCCGGCGCTCATTCGTCTCTTGAGCGCGACGTTTTCGACAACGCGCTCGACTGCATCATCGTGATTGCAGGAGACGGCCGCGTCGCCGAGTGGAACCCCGCCGCAGAGCGCACCTTCGGGTACACCCGCGACGAGATGCTCGGCAACCTGCTGCACGACTACATCATGCTGCCCGAAGATGCCGCCCGGCACATTGCGGCACTAAAGGCGCTGCAAGCCGGCGCGGCGCCGCGCCTGATCGGCGAGCGGCTTGAAATGCGCGCGCGCCGGAAAGACGGCGAAGTCATTGAGGTCGAGCTCGCGATTGCCCGCACGCAGAACGGCGGGCCGGCACGCTTCATCGGGTTCGTTCGCGACATCACCGTCCGCAAGCGGCACGAGCGCGCGTTGCGCGAAAGCCACAAGCGGCTGGAGCAGTCGCAGCGCATCGGGCGAGTAGGGAGCTGGCACCTCGACCTGCAGACTTCGGAAATGACGTGGTCTGAGCAGACCTACCACATCTTCGGGCGCGACCCCGCCACGTACAAAGTGGATCTCGACGACGTCAACAACCAGATGCACCCGGACGACAAGCAGATTGTCCTGGATGCCTTCTACAAAGCGGTGCAGGAGAACCGTCCGCACGAGATCGAGCACCGCATCGTCATGGCCGACGGCTCGATCCGCTACGTGTGGGAGCACTGCGAGTTCCTCCCCGACGAAGACGGAAAACCGCGCTACGCAAACGGCACCTGCCAGGACATCACGGAGCGGCACGTCGCAGAGCAGCAGTTGCGCGACAGCGAGGAACGCATTCGCCGCCTCGTTGACTACTCCAACGACGCCGTGCTGCTCAGCGACGGCCGCGGTACTATCAGCTTTGCCAGCCCGGCGATTGAAAAGATCACCGGGTACTCCGTCGAAGAGTTCCTGAAGACACCCTACGTCGAACACGTGCACCCAGCCGACATGCACAAGCTGGCAGAGTACGCGCGGCGTGTGTACTCCTCACCCGGGGTTGCGCAGCGGGCGACGTACCGGATCCGGCGCAAGGACGGCGATTGGATCTGGCTTGAGATCACAGCCACTGACTGGCGGCACGAGTCGGCCATCGGCGCGATCATCTCGAACGTACGCGATGTTTCCGAGCGTGTCAGCCTTGAAGAGCAGCTCAATCACGCCACCAAGATGGAGGGCATCGGCCGTCTGGCGGGCGGCGTCGCGCACGACTTCAACAACCTGCTGACGGCGATCACGGGCTACGCGCAGTTGCTGGAGGCGCGGCTTGCCCACGACTCGGTGCTGGAAGCGCACGCGCAGCGCATCATCGACGCCGCTGGCCGCGCCACCGACCTGACGCGCCAGTTGCTCGCGTTCTCGCGCAAGCAGATCCTGCAGCCGGTCGTGCTCGACATCAACGCGCGCGTGAAGGGGATGGAATCGCTGCTGCTGCACATCATCGGCGAGGACATTGAACTCAAGACGGTGCTGGCCAAAGACCTCACCCCGGTGCGCGCCGATCCCAGCCAGGTTGACCAGGTGGTGATGAATCTTGCGGTAAACGCACGCGACGCGATGCCGCGGGGCGGACGGCTGCTGATTGAGACTGAGAACGTGCACCTCGACGAGAGCTATGCGGCAACCCGGCCCGACCTGGTGCCGGGCATGTACGTGCAGATTTCGGTCAGCGACACCGGCGTGGGCATGGATGCCGCCACGCGCTCGCGCGTGTTTGAGCCGTTCTTCACGACCAAGGGTCCCGGCAAGGGGACAGGCCTCGGCCTCGCCACGGTGTACGGCATCGTGCGCCAGAGCGGCGGCCACATCTGGCTGTACAGCGAGCCGGGCGCGGGCACGGTGTTCAAGATCTACATTCCAGCCTCGGATGGCACGCCGGCGGCGGATGCTCCGAGAGCCGCGGCGCTGCCCGCGGGGGGCACCGAGACAGTGCTGGTCGCCGAAGACGAAGACGCGGTGCGCACGCTGGTGGGCGAGGTGCTGACGCAGGCGGGGTACAAGGTGATGTCGGCGCCCAGCGGCCACAAGGCGCTGGAGATGATGGAAGGCGTGCCGATCGCACTGCTGCTGACCGATGTCGTGATGCCGGGCATGAGCGGGGCAACGCTCGCCAAGCAGGTGCAGGAAATGAACCCGCAGATCAAAGTGATCTTCATGTCCGGGTATACAGACGAATCCATCGTCGATCACGGCATGCTGGTTGAGGGCATCGAGTTTCTGCAAAAGCCGTTCAGCCCTGCCGTGCTGTTGCAGCGCGTGCGCACAGTGCTCGACAAATAAATGCAAATTACTTGCATAAGCTATTGACGCGACATGCAAATGACTTGCATAAGCCTCCCCTCAATTGGGGAGAGCCATGCGAATCATTGCACTGTTGCTGTTGTTGCTGCCGGCTATCGAACTACACGCCCAGCAGGACCCGCAGAAGCGGATTGCGGAACTCGAAGCCCGTGTAGCTGAACTGGAGGGGCGTGAGCCGGGCGAGGCAAAGGCCGACGAGCGGCGCATCGCCGAGCTTGAGGCCCGCGTCGATCACCTGTACGAGCATCACACCCACGACGAAAAACCCAAGGAGGAAGGGCACGATCACGGAGCCGAGGTGCGCTTCCGGCTGCTCGACCTGTCGCTGAACATCATGACAGCCGCGGGCCTTTCGACCTCGACCAACGACGAACTGCGCGGCCTGCAACTGGGCAACCACGACCCGCGGCGCCGCGGGTTCACGTTGCAGCAAGCCGAGTTGGCGTTCGCGGGCGCGTTGGAGCCGTACTTCGCCGGCGAGGCGTACCTGGTGGCGAACGAGGAAGGCGTCGAACTTGAAGAGGCGTTCCTGCGGTCGCTGTCGCTGCCGTGGTTTGAACTGAAGGCTGGTTACTTCTTCACCGAGTTCGGTCGCATCAATCGTCTGCACCCGCATCAGTGGCGGTGGGCGGATCAGCCTATCGCCACGGGCCGCGTACTAAGCCCCGAGGGCATGCGCGGCATCGGCGGTCGAATCGCGTTTGAGCCCGAGCTGCCGTGGCGCTCCCGCTGGCTGTTCGCGGTGCAGAACGCGGACGATGCCTCGATGATCAGCTTTCTCGGCGAAGGCCACGAGCACGGCGGCCCCGAGGAAGAAGAGGAACACGAAGAGACAGTCGGCGGATGGCCCCGGACCGACCGAACAGTCCATAGCCTCGGCGACCTGCTGTACTCCACGCGGTGGGAGAACGCAGTCCACGCCGGCGAGTGGGAGTTTGAAGCAGGCGTTTCCGGCGCCTACGGTCCAAACGCCAGTGGCGAAACCGGCAAGACCTGGATTGGCGGCGCCGACATGCTGCTGCGCTGGCGAAACGAAGATTGCTTTGCGCAGGTGGAGGGCGAGTTCGCGTACCGCTACTTCCAGACCAACCGCGCAGTGCTGGAAGACGGTGAAGTGCTGGAAGCAACGGTGCTGGGTGACTGGGGCACGTGGGTGGAGCTGTACGGCGGCATCGGCGACTGGCGTGCGGGGGTTCGGTTGGAGCACTCGTCAGGGTACCGTTCCGGCGAGGAACTGCGCGAAGAAGACCCGCGCCGCGACGATCGCTATCGCGTAAGCCCGCTCATCGGGTGGCAGCCGATCGAGATGGTGCACGTGACCCTGCGGTACAACTTCGACTTCACCGAGCACCTCGGCGGCCGGAGCAGCCACAGCGTTTGGCTTGGGATTCGCGTGCTGTTCGGCGTTCACAAGCACATCCACTGAACATGCATTCCCTCCGCTGCTAGACTGTAGCCGCAGCATCTGAGCCGCCGGAGACGACCGTGGACGCGAATGACTGGGTGAACGTCGGTTCGCCCCTGATTGAGCAGGACGCAGAGTATCTACTTGAACTGATCCGCAGGCAGGGCTACCCCGCGCAGATTGTCGTGCATGGCGACAGCGCGCTGGCAGAAGCCGGGCGCACACACATTGTGCAGGTACGGCGCATGCACCGCCGCTTGGCGCTGGAAATTCGCGCCAACGAATTCCCCGAGCCCGCAACCAAAGAGCCCAAGCCTGAGAAGGTACGCTCGCCGCGCGCCATGCGCCTGTGGAAGAGCACAGCCGCGGCGGTAGTCGGGCTTATGGCGGGCCTGCGCGTGGGCGTAAGGCTGCGCGGCGGGGCGCTGGCGACCGTGGGCGTCGGGTTGTGCATGGGGATGCTGGCGTTTTTCTCTGTGTTCATGCTCGGCGCGCCTGAGGACGGCAAGAAGGCTGAAAGCGCCGCGACCGAAGGCAACGACGACAAGGCATAGCGATGCGGTTCATTGGTTTCTTCAACCTGACGGCGACTGAGGTCGGCATGATCATCCTGGCCGGCGTCGTGCTGTTCGGCGGCAAGCTGCCGGACATGGCGCGCAACTTCGGCAAGACATTGCGCGAGTTCAAACAGGGCATGTCCGAGACCGAAGACGAACGCAAGAAACTCGCGCAAAAGCCGCCTGAAGAAGACGACGATCCCAACCCGTAGGGCCGTGCAGCCGGCAGACCCCGCCGCTGGTAGCGATGAAACCGCCTTGCGTTGCTGTACAATGCAGGGGTGCCCCACGGGGCCACGGAGCAATGCCTTGAATCCGCAGGATTGGGTGCGCATCGATGCGCTCCTGAGTGAGAGTGACGCGCAGTACCTCAGGGATCTGATTCACCAGGAAGGCTTTCCCGCAAGGATTGAACAAGCCGGCGCAGGCTGGCACGTGCTTGTGCGACGCGAGCACGCGGGGATCGCCACGGACATCTACCATCGCAACTTCAATGGCGGCAACCGCCCGCGCTGGCGGCGGGTAACCGGCCTGTTTCGCCGCCGCCCGGCGGCTTAGGAGAACCATGCAGGACACCGACATGGCGCGCGTAGGCCCGCCGCTGCTTGAGCAGGACGCGGAATTTTTGCTCGAAGAGATTCGCGACCAGGGCTTCCCCGCCGAGATCGAGCGCTCGACCGATCCCAAACACGTGGACACCGGCCGCTGCTACTTCGTGCGCGTGCAGGCCAAGCATCTGCCGTTCGCGCGAAAGATTCGGGCAGCCAACTTCACTGACCGCGAGCCGCTAAAAGCCCCGCCCAAGCCCGAGACCTGGCGCTGGCGAAAGCGGGAAGTGATAGGAGCAGGTGCCAGCGCAGCCGGGTGCCTGATGGGCATACCGGTAGCCCTGATCCTGCAAGGCGGCGCGCTGATGGCGGTACTGACCGGCGGCGCGCTGTCACTGGTAGCCATGCTGATGACGCTCGTGTTCACAGTAGGCACAGGCGGCCCACCCACAGCGCAGCAACAAGGCCCAGGAGCAACACCAACAGCAGCAGCCAGAAAAGAAGGCAACGACCGCCGCAAAGACGAGCAGGCCTAGCGTGCAATCCGTCGTCGGCGCGAGGACAGGGCGGATGCAATAGTAGGAGCCGCCAGCAGCAATGTCGTGGTGCCTCCGACCGGCTGCGAGTTGAGTCGAGCACACCCGGCATCGCCAGCACCGCCCGGCGACGATGATGTTGGCGGGGCGACGATAGTGCCATGCAGCGCGATGCCGACGCTGGCAGCGCCGGGCGAGGTGTGCGTCAGTGTGGCAGAGTGCGGGCCGGGTGATGCGGGCACGTAGCGCACGTAGATGTCCGTCGGCGCCAGCGTGCCGGGTGATGTGGCAAGGACTACGGACGCTGAGAATCCGCTGCCGCCTGTCAGCGACACCTCAAAGTTCTGCGGTGCGGTGATCGTCACGTTGCCGGTCAGTAGCGTGCCCGAAATTGAGTAGGAACCTTTGGGCGACGGCGTCCCCACACCGGCGGACTCGAACAGCAACGACACAACGCTCACCTGGAGAATGGGTGGCGGCGGGATGACAACCCCGGTCAGGCTCAGGGTTACCGTGGGCGCACCCTGGCTGCTGTGAACAATGGTGCCGGCGTGGGCTGTCCCCGCTGCTGGCAGGTAGCGCACATAGACCGTGGTCGGGGCCACGTTGCCACCTACGGGCGGCGCGGTCATCACCCACTGCCCGAACCCGCTGCCGGGCGTCAGCGAGACCTCAAAGTCAGCGCCGACACTAACAACAATCGGTGCGAGCAGGTTACTGCCTTGGACCGAGTAAGACTGCTCCGGCGACGCCACACCCGCGGCGGTCGTGACGAAGGCCAGCGAGGCCGCACTCGTCATGATCGCGCCGGGCGGCTGAACGGCGCCGTCCAGTGTCACGAATACAGGCGACAGGCCAAGTGTGTCGTGGGAGATCGCGCCGGTATGTGATGTGCCGGACGCCGGGTTGTAACGCACATACACCGTAGTCGAAGGGATCGCGCCGCCAGCCGCGGGCTGGATTGCAACCGACTGGGTGAACCCCGCGCCGGAAGTCAGTGTGATTTCGAAAGGCGGGGAGACACTCAGTTGAAGCGCGGCGCTCAGATTGCTGCCCGAAACAAAGTAAGACTGCTCGGCGGACGGTCCCCCCGGCGTCATGAACGTCATAGCGAGCGCGGTGACGTTGACCTGCGGCTGCACGATACCGGTCAACCCGAGCAACAGCGTTGCAGCGCCGTTGCTGGACACGACGCCGGTGTCGGTATGCGTCGGGCCCGCCGCTGGGTTGTAGCGGACAAACACATCCGTGAGGGCGACGTGTCCCGCAACCGGTGCTGCGGTCGTTACCGAAGACGAGAACCCGGTGCCGGCGGTCAGCGAGACTTCGAATGGGGACGGAACCGAGACTGTGATAGCGTCGGACAGCCCACCGCCCGACACGGTGAATGCTTGGGCTGCCGACGGCGTCCCAGCGGCAGGCGCAACAAGCGAGAATCCTGCGGCGCTCAGAAGCAGCGCGGGCGGCGGAGCAAGCGGATCGATCAAGACGGCCCCGCGCAGGACAGTCGTAGCAGCGGACGCGCCGGCGGATTCATGGACAATGGTCGCCCCATGTACGGGACCGTTCGTCGGTACGTAGCGAACGGTCACGATGTTCGGTGCGATCACTCCGTTGACGGGGGCCAGGGTGGCCCCGGTCAGCGCGAACGGGCTGCCATTGACCGAGATTTCAAAGGGCGGCGTCGTGGTCAGCAGGATCGGTGCCGAAAGTTGCGTGCCGCCTACTGTGTAGGTCTGCGTGACGGAGATTGTGTCGATGGGCGTGCTGAACTGCATGTCCAGCATACTTGGTACGATCGGCCCCGGTGGGTCAATCTCGCCGAACGCAGACATCAGGGTGTTGAGCACACCAGGGCTGGAGTGAGTGATCGTGGTACCCGATCCACCGCCGCCTGCGGGATCATACTCGACATAGATCGTGGTTGCGGGAACGGCGCCGCTGACGGGGCTGCCGGTTGAGATGGACTGTGCAAACCCGCCCGTGGGACTCAACGAAACACGAAACGGGGAACTCAAGGCAATCGAGATCGGCCCGGTCAACCCGGTCCCCGATACGGTGTAGGACTGTACAGCCGGTATCGTACTCGAGGCAGGCGTGCTGAACGCTAGGCCGCTGGTGCTGGTGATGATCGGCCCGGTGGGCGGGGTCGGGTTGACCGTGCCAAGCAGGCCCACGAGCACAGTGACGAGCCCCGTAGCGGTCTGGGCGCTCTGGGTGATTGTGCCCCCATGTTGATCGCCGGCCACCGGCAGGTACCGAACATGGACCCAGGTGGGGGCGACATCATTCAAGACCGAACGAGTAATAACAAGCGATGTCGAGAACGGCCCGGCTGGTGAAAGTGAAAGCTGAAATGGCCCCGTAGCTCCAAGAGATACATCTGACAGGAGTTGCACACCCCAGATGGTGTAGTGTTGAGTCTGCGAAGGGGAACCGATCGGCGCCGTGAAATCAAGCCGAGTTGTATCGACGTCGAGGGACCGGGTGAGTTCGCCCCACAGGTGGACTGTCACGGGGGCAGCAACGGGGCTGGTGTGCACAAGAGTTCCGCCATGGCGCAAGCCGGACTGAGGAGTATAGCGGTACCAGACGCGTAGGGGCGTCAGCAACCCATCGATGGGCGCCGGCGAAATCAAGCTGACTCCGAACGGGCCCTGCGCAGAGAAAGAGACTTCGAATGGGCCGGTTACGTTTATCGAGACCGGGCCAGAGAGATGCGATCCGGTCAGCGAGTAAGACTTCACGTTGGATGTGACCCCGGAGGTCATGAGCGTCGCAGGAAGTCCTACCTCGGTAACCGCCGGTATGATCTCCGGTGCCGGCAATGGAAGCAGAGTTCCAGCTACCGGCACGTTGCAGGTTTCCGTCGTCGCGTTGGAAATCGTCAGCATGCCGGCATGGGCCGCTCCAGTGCCTGGCAAGTAACGGACGTAGATGCTGGTTGGAGCCACGTTCCCCGAGGCGCCCGGCGGGCCCGTCGTCACGTTGGCTGAGTAACCTGTGCCCGCGGCAAGCGATACCTGAAAGTCCGTGGGCGCGGTAACGGTGAGGGCTGACCCCGTGCCGAATCCTTCCACGATGATCACCTGTGCTGCAGACGCGAAGGAGACTGCACCTGATCGAAAGTTCAGCCCGAGTGAATCAACTCCGATCGTGCCCTGGCGCTGGAGCTCGGCAGCTCCGACATCGCTGCCGTTTCCGCCTGCGGCGTTGGCCAGGGCCGCGAAGTCAAACACGCGGGGTGCGCCACGCGCATCATTGGGCGTGCCGGAAACGACTCCCCCGCGGTCGATCAGCGGGCTTCCCCACCGCGGCAGGCGCGTCGGCACGGTGCCGCCGTGGAACGCTACGGGGCCAAGCAGCGGGTCGAGCGGGTTGGTTGCCGTGCCAAACTGGTCTTCGGTGCCCGGAGAGATCGTGGTTCCCCCGACGTTGCCGACCAGGTTGTATCCGTTGGACTGATAGGGTCCGTTGCCCAGGTCAGGAAGTCCGGTTGTACCGGCGGCGTTCAGCGCGACAACGGTGCTCCTGAGCGCGAGCGGCAGCGCGCCGGGTGAAGTGCCGTTTGTGTTGGCGATGAAGATGCCGCCACCGCCGCCCGGTGCATCGTTGCCGGTGACGGTACAGTAGTAGAAAGCAGGTGCTGTGCCGATTCCAGCCGTGACGACAGCGTACATCGCGCCCCCCTTGCCGTTCGAAGGGTTGGCCCGATTGCCGTGAAATGTGCAGTTGTAAAGACTCAGCGTGCACGTCGTACAGGCGATGGCGCCCCCGTGTCCGCCCGCGTCAACGGCGAAGTTCTCCAGAAATGAGCAGTTTCGGAACACGGCAGAGCCGCCAGTGATGGAAACGGCGCCGGCTTTTGCGCACGAATTGGCTTCGAACAGGCAGTCGTCGCATGACAGAGATCCCATGGACGCGGGCGCCGACGCAATTGCGCCGGCACCAGGTGAGCTAAGATTCGTAGAAAGCGCGTGGGCAACGTTGCGGCGGAAAATGCAGTTTCGGATCGTCACGCTTTGCGATCCAAGGCTGATTGCGCCCGCGCCGCTGTAGCCTGCGTTGCCGACAAATACGCAATCCTCAATCAGCGCGGGGCCTGTTCCGGTGTTGATTGCTCCTGAACCGCCGGAGATTGCAGACGTGCCGACAAACACGCCGCTGGGGTTGACGGCATTGAACTCGAATCGGGTGCGCCTACACGTTGTCGATGGAGTCAATATCGTGGAAAAACCCCACGTCATCAGGAATGCGCTGCGGAAGAACGAGTTGGCGCGCGCGACGCAATCCTCCACGGTAATCTGCCCGAAATTGGCGATACCGCCGGTCCGTTCAAACACGCAGTTTTGAATCGTGGCGATGGCGGCTTCGTAGATCTCGACCGCCTCCCAGTGCAGGTTGACCGGATGCCAGATGCGCATCCCGGCAAGCTTGATCGTCGTGCCGCTTGCCGCGACGAACAACACTCCTTGCGGTTGCCCGCTCGGGACAAAGGCCGCGCGCGTGAGAGTGAAACTCTCCGGGCCGGGCCCGTTGATCTCAAGGTCTTCCGTGATCACCGGCAGCGTGGTCTGAAGCGCGACAACCCCGGTGGCTGTGATATTGATGATGTCGCTGCCCGCCTGCGTGTTCGCGTCAAGCATTGCCTGGCGCAGCGACCCCGGACCGCTATCGGTGGTCGCGGTGACCGTGAAGGTCGCCGCCGGAGCCGTTGCTGCCAGCGCATACATCACGCACAGCGCGCCAAATGCCGCAAGGCGGCCCTCAATTGCCATGGCCCAGCTCCGGGATTTGTTTCGCGATCGAGTGTACGAAACAGTGACAGACTCACCAACAAAATGGCCGTCCACCCGGCAACTCTATGTCCTAAACCGCCGGCGGTGGTTCATAGCGGCTGTGGCGGTTACTACTACCAGCACCAACGCCAGGCCGTGCGCGGGGTGCGGGTCGGTGGGGGCGCAGCCGGACTCGTTGCCGGCGGGCGGGGACGACTTTGGCGGGGCGATCATACTGCCGTGCAGGGCAATGCCAACGCTTGTCGCTCCGGTTGAGGAATGGGTCAGCGTTGCCGATTGGCCGCCTGGTGCGGTGGGCAGGTAGCGCACGTAGATGTCTGTGGGTGCGAGAGTGCCCGCAGTTGGCGTCAGCGTGAGCGCTGCGGTGAACCCCGTGCCCGGCGTCAGCGAAACTTCGAAGTGGGCAGGTGCGTTGATCTGCACCGGGGCGGTCAGGAACGAACCTGATACTGAATAGGAATCCTCCGCCGAAGGCTTGCCGATGCCAGCCGACTCAAACAGCAACGAAGGTACGCTTACTTGCAGCACCGGCGGCGGGACGACGTCGCCTGAAAGCGTCACCGAAACCGAAGGCGCGCCGGGGCTGGCATGGTCAATCACCCCGGCGTGTGAGGTACCCGAAGTCGGTATGTAGCGCACAAAGATGGTCGTAGGCGGCACAACGCCACCAACCGGCGCAGGGGTCGTAACCGACGGGGTGTACCCGCTGCCCGCTGTCAATGAAACTTCGAATGCAGGCCCGACTGACGCGACAACTGGCCCAAGCAGGTTCGTGCCTTCAACGGTGTAGCTTTGATGCGCTGACGGCACGCCGGGTGCTGAGGTTGTGAACGCGAGCGACCCAGTGCTTACCACGATCGGCCCAGGTGGATTGACCGCGCCGTCAATCGCGATCGAAATAGTTGGCAGTCCGGAACTGTCATGGTCGATTGACCCGGTATGCGCCGCGCCCGACGCCGGGTTGTAGCGCACGAAGATGGTGGCTGGCGCAATCGTTCCGCCAATCGGCGGCGCCGACACAAGCGACGTAACGAATCCGCTGCCCGATGTGAATGAGATTTCGAACGGCGGGCTGACGTTTACCGATATGGGCTGCGCCAGGTTTGTACCGCCAAGCTGGTAACTCTGCTCACCCGAAGGCACGCCAAGCGCGGTCGTCGAGAACGAAAGCGCCGTGACGCTCACGCCGATCGGGCCAGCCGGCATCACCGTGCCGTCGAGCGCCACGATCACGGTGGGCAGGCTGCTGGAGTCGTGGTTCGCGTCCGCAACGTGAGACGTGCCCGCGGTGGGGTTGTAGCGAACAAAGACGGTGATGGGGCCTATCGCGCCCGTAACCGGGTGCGGCGCGGGTGTGACAACGCTGGGCCCGTACCCGCTGCCGCTGGTCAGCGACACTTCAAACGGCGCGGGCACGCTGACGGTGATGGGCGTAGTCAGGGATATGCCGGAGACGTCGTAGGATTGCTCGGCGGAGGGCGTCAACCCAAGAGTGCTGAACGACAGCGACGGGACGCTGGTTGTGATCGCCGGTGGAATGTTCACGTCGCCCGTGAGGTTCACCACCGCAGCCGGCGCGTTGTAGCAGTACGCCGCCGCCGCGCCCGTGTGATGCAGCCCGACCGTCGGGTTGAAGCGCACAAAGATCGTGGTCGCGGCCAGCGTGCCGCCCACGGGTGCCGGTGTAATCACCGACTCTGTGAACCCGCTGCCGCTGGTTAGCGAGACCTCAAATGGCTCTGGGACGGCCACCGTTAGCGCAGCCATCAGGTCGGTGCCGGATACGGTGAATGACTGCTCGGCGGAAGGCTGGCTAAACGCAGTGGTGGCAAACTGCAGACCGTTCGTGCTGGCTTGCACACTCCCCGGCGCGATGTTGTCCGAAGTCAATATCGCGCCGGAGACGGTCAACTTGACGGTGCTCTTGCCTGGCGAGGTATGGACAATGTCGCCGCCGTGGTGCGTCGATGTGCCCGGCCTGTAGCGCGCGTAAACGGTCAGCGGGCCTACAGTCCCGCCCGTCGGCGCAATGGTCACAATGGACGATGCATACCCACCGGACTGTGAGAGTGAGACTTCGAAGTCAACCGGCGCGTTGATCGTGACCGGGCCGGTGAGCTGTGTGCCGTACAGAGTGTAGCCCTGTTCAGGCGATGGCAACCGCCACGCTGAACTGGCGAACTCTATCGGCGGGTGGTTGATGCCGATCCCCGGCGTGTAGTACGTGCCGAACACGGCCTGTGTGGTCGCTGCCGCCCCGCTGTGGTGACTGAGAGTGCCTCCATGGCGCCCGGGCTGCGTGGCAAAGTACTGGACATAGATGGTCGTGGGCGGCACATCGCCGGTCACCGGCGCGATAGTGTTTACGGTGCCTCCGAATCCGGAGCCGGGAGACAACGAAACCAGGAACTGCGTGGGTGCGGTTACCGTAATCGGCGCGCTCAGCCCGGTGCCGGACACGGTGTAGGACTGAGATGCCGTCGGAGCTGTGAACGAGGTTGAATGAAACTCAAGCGGCCTCCCAGCGATTGTGATCTGGGCAGCAGGAGCCGGCGAAAGTGTTCCGTGCAGGGCGACATTAACCTGAAACCCCGTTGACACAAATTGCGCGCTGCCCCCGTGCGAGTCGCCCTCGAACGGCGTGTATCGGAAAAAGACCTCCGTGGTTGGAAGACGGTAGGTGGGGTTTGACGGTTTGGGAATGTTGACGGAGGATCCCCAGCCGCCCGAGGCACTTAGCGAAACCGCAAACGGCGCCGCAACATTGACAGTGACTCCGCCTGCGGGCACTTCAGCCATATCGACGATGCAGGAGTCCACCGGCGAAGGTGTTGCAAGCGCGGTCGAGACCATGGCAAGCCGAGTCTTGTTGATCCGCAGGCCGCCCAGCGACCCGTGCGCCATGATCGCCCTTGGGGCGGCACCGGGGGATTCGTGGCGCAACGTAACGGCATCCAGCGGTGCCGGAGACGGGAAGAACCGCACCCACACACGAACCGGGCGCAGATACCCATTCACAGGGGCCGGAGTGACAACCGAAGGGACGCTCGCGGAAGAGGTGTCCAGCGCCAGGCCGAAAACCGAGGTCCCGCCGGACACCGTGACCGGTGCAGAGAGGTTGAAGCCCCAAAGCAGGTATGGGGTCTGCGAGCCATCGCCGTTGTGGACAACATCCGAACACGGCACGATCACCGGCGGATGCTCGGACAGCACCTTGCCCAAAAGCAGCAGGTCCAGTTGTTCGCACCCGTTTGCCGTTGCGTTCGCGAAGCCTTGGTCGTTGGCGCCCGAAGCGGGGTTGTACCGCAGATAGAAGACGACACCCGGAATCTGGCCCCCGGTGCCGGGTGGCGGCGATGAAGCCGTGGCTGCAAACCCGCTAGCCGGGCTCAAGGACACTTCGAATGGCGACTGAACGGATAGGGTAAGCGGGGAAGCCGCGCCGTTTGCGCTGATGGTGACGGGCGCCGAAGCCGATGGCGACCCGGCGGTTGGTGTGGTGAACTCGATGTAGCCGACTGTGGCCGAGATTGAACCTGCGTTGTCTCGTTCCACGGCGCCGATGTCACTGCCATTGCCCTGTGGCGCGTTGGATATGGCTGTGAAGTCGAATGGTCGCTGGACGTTTCTCTGGTCGTGCGTGATGTTTGCGTTGGCTCCGGCGGCATCGATCAACGGGCTGCCGGCAGCGGGCATGTGAGTTGGTGTAATGCCACGGTTGTAACGCAAAGCGCCCAGGAGCGGATCCAGCGGTGCTGCGGAGGTGCCCGTTTGATCGCCGACCCCACCCACCCACTGTGCGGTGCCCAGGTTTCCGATCAGGTTGTAGCCAAGCGACAGAATCACATTCTGTGCACCATCGATGTCAGGCGTGGTTGCCCCTGGCGAGAGATTCTCGGCGATGACGCAGTTCTGCATCTGAAAGCCTGTGCTCGCCTCCGCGAATAAACCACCACCGCCGCCCGCGCTGTTTTGGGTGATCGTACAGTTCAGCAGGAGGCGGCCTCCGGCTTGGGGGTTTGCGGTGGTGGCGAGATAGATCGCGCCGCCGTGCCCCGTGGCCCCCGCCCTGTTCCCGGAAAACGTGCAGTTGCGAATCTCAAACGCGCTGCCAAGGTCGGCAATCGCCCCACCATTGCCATCAGGAATGGTTACGGAGTTGTTGACGAAAGAACATCCGGAGATTGTGGCTTGGCATCGGATCATCAGGATGGCGCCGCCGCGCGCGCCTGTGTTGGACTCGAACAGCGTGTCAACGCAGAGGAACTCGCCGAAAACGGTTACGGCCCCGCCGCTGGGGTTGTACGTGCTGGACGGCTGAAGGTCGCTTCCATTGTGGCGAAACACGCACCGATAGAAGGTCAGCGACCCGCTCCAATAGACTGCGTTCGTATCGACCGTCAGGCATGTATTGTGTGTGAACTCGCAATCCTCAAAATATCCGGTCCCGTGGCCCATCATTAGTCCGATCGATCCTGAGTACGCGCCGGGATTATCGCTGTATGGATTGACCAAATTCTCCTCAAAGCGCACCCGCTCGCAACGCAGCAGCGCCATCTGGTTGAACTGTCCAGATCGCAGGAATCCGCCGTAACCATTGCGCATGTTGCGACGGGCAACACAGTCCGTCAGCGTCATGTCGCCATCGTTCTGGATGCCACCTGTGTGCTCGATACTGCAGCGGGTCAAAGTGACCGTGCTGCCCGGCGCCGCAATCATCGCGCGCCACTGCATGTAGCCCGTCGAGCCGATGCGAAGGTCCTGAATCGCAAACGTCAAACTGGACCCGACATCGAACAGTGTGTGCTCCACAAAGCTGCGGTTGACGAAGGGCGACCGCGTGATCGTCAATGAGCCAGCTGTCGGGCCGTGGATGTCCATGCTCTGAGTGATAGGCGGGAAGGGCGTGTGCAGCTCGATATCCCCGGTGACAGCTGAAGCATCGATAAAATGCGGCCCCGCGCTCAGATTGGCGTCGATGATTGCCTGCCGCAGTGAGCCGGTGCCGCTGTCTGCCGTGTTGGTTACGGTGAAGGTTGCCGCGTGCGCGGCGGCTGCCAGCAGACAGGCCAACAGAAGCACGCCAGGCGCCGTTACTCGGCTGCAGGTTGCCATGGCTGGTCTCCGGCTTCTGAATCCGAGGCCAGAGTACAGAACTGAGCCGCGCGTGCCAGCAAATTGGCGGCTATGCCGCCGGCACGTCGGCTCGGCGGATTACTCTGGTTTGGTGGAAGGCTTTCATGGTGGTGGGGTAAATCTCGGTCAGGGCTACCCTTCTTCCGGGCTCTACGATCATGCTCATGTGCTTGCGGCTTATTTCGCTGGGGTGCTGTAGCCCCAATGCTCGCACGATCATCATTACGTCGTGGTGTACTGCCTTTAGGTAGCTGGCTACACGCACGCTTTTATCTTCCGGGTCCAGCCCGCGTTTCAGCCACCAATTCTGCGTTGTAATCCCCGTTGGACAGTGGTTGGTGTTGCACTGCAGCGCCTGGATGCACCCGAGACTGAACATGAACCCGCGCGCGATGTGGCACAGGTCCGCGCCTAGCCCAATCGCGATCGCTGCGTGCGCGCCTGTAATAATTCTTCCGCTGCCTATTACAATTACCTTGTCGCGTGCGCCCTCTTCTCGCAGCACGTTGTCGGTAATCACCAGCGCTTCCTGCAACGATATGCCCATGTGGTCCGACAGCGACATCGGCGCCGCGCCCGTGCCGCCTTCGGCGCCGTCCACAATGATGAAATCCGGCCCGTCATTGTTGCGCGCGATGTAGCGCGCCACCTCGCGCATGAACTCCTCGCCGCCCAGCACGCACTTGAACCCAGCCGGCTTTCCGCCGCTCAGGTCGCGCACTTTGTTTAGAAAGCGCATCATGCCCGGCACGTCGTTGAACTCAGAATGGCAATTCGGGCTGTGGCAGTCTTCGCCCATCTTGATGCCGCGGATGCGGGCAATTTCAGCCGTGATCTTTTCCTTCGGCAGCACGCCGCCCTTGCCCGGCTTGGCGCCCTGGGCGAGTTTCAGGTAGCAGGC